>JAXDQB010000561.1:0-5382 GCA_034668065.1 Paraburkholderia sp. | reverse complement strand
CACACACTTTTTGGCATGAAGAAAATAGCATCCGGTTTCGATATATTTTAAAATCAACCACTTGCGAGGCGCATCCCCTGGCGCGTTGAAGTCGTATATGGGATTGACGCGACCCTATGAGTTGCGTCGCTTTTCCGGAGAACCGAAATGAACAGGATTATCTTGACTGTAGCGCTGGCCGGCGTGTCCGCGGCCGCAATTTGTATATCGAGTGTGACATTTGCGCAAGCCGGTGGAAATGGGCAAGGCGGCATCGGCGCGGGAAACGCTCACGGTGCCGCAACGGCGGGGATGACATATCACGGTGATCCAGTATCGAGCCCGTGGGTACAGCTGCCCGCTGGATGGGGAGATAACAGCGACCGGACCCAATCAAGCTCATACGCAGTACCACCGAATGACGGGACAAACGTTCCAAAAGACAGCCAATAACGCGACGTCGGGTTCATCCACCCTTTAAAAGAACCGAGCAACTATTCTTCGAAAAGAGTTCTGCCAAACTAGCCTTGAGGTTGGGTCGGGATTGTTGCCGTGAGCGCTGTTGTCCTTGCGGGACGGGCTTTTGCCGGAGGGCAAGGGCTTTGGAGCGCATCGTTTTCTGGCGCTCTCGACTCTCGTTTCGGTGCGCGACGCGTCAGAGCAAGCAGACATGGCCAGCGGCGGTTTCGTCGCGCTTCTGCTATCGTCGCGCATCATGCAATCCATTCTGACCATCACCAATCTGTCGAAGACGTACGCGACGGGCTTCACGGCGCTCAAAAACGTGAACCTCGAAGTCCGGCGCGGCGAGATCTTCGCACTGCTGGGGCCGAACGGCGCGGGCAAGACAACGCTCATTGGCATCGTTTGCGGAATCGTCAATGCGAGCGGCGGGCGCATACTGGTTGATGGCCACGACATCGTGCGCGACTATCGCCACGTACGAGCGATGATCGGGCTTGTGCCGCAAGAGCTCACCACGAACGCGTTCGAGACGGTCTGGGCGACGGTTTCGTTCAGCCGGGGGCTCTTCGGCAAGCCCGCGAATCCCGCGCATATCGAAAAAGTGCTGCGCTCGCTTTCGCTGTGGGACAAGAAGAACAGCCGGATCGTGACGCTCTCGGGTGGGATGAAGCGGCGCGTGCTGATTGCGAAGGCCCTCGCGCATGAGCCTGCGCTGCTCTTTCTCGACGAGCCGACGGCCGGCGTCGATGTGGAGCTGCGCCGCGATATGTGGAAGCTCATGCAAACATTGAAGGAAAGCGGTGTGACGATCATTCTCACGACGCACTACATCGACGAAGCAGAGGAAATGGCTGACCGCATCGGGGTCATCAATCGCGGCGAAATCATCCTTGTCGAGGAGAAGGCGCAGCTTTTGCGCAAGCTCGGCAAGAAACAGCTCACGCTGCAGCTTGAGGCGCCGCTTGCACACGTGCCCGCGGCACTTTTCGCGTACGGGCTCGATCTCTCGGCCGACGGCTGCGCGCTCACTTACACGTACGACGACACGCAATCGGAGCGGGCGGGGATCGTCAGGCTGCTCAAAGATCTCGCGGACGCGAACATCCTTTTCAAGGATCTGCAGACCACGCAAAGCTCGCTCGAAGATATCTTCGTCGACCTCGTTCGGGAGGCGTCTTGAATTTCCATGCCGTTCGCGCGATCTACCTCTTCGAGATGGCGCGCACCTGGCGCACGTTGATGCAAAGCATCATCTCGCCGGTCATTTCCACCTCGCTCTACTTCGTTGTGTTCGGTGCCGCGATCGGCTCGCGCATTCGCGAGATCGACGGCATCAGCTACGGCGCGTTCATCGTGCCCGGGCTCGTCATGTTGTCGCTGCTTACGCAAAGCATCACGAATGCATCGTTCGGTATCTATTTCCCGAAGTTCACGGGCACCGTCTATGAGCTGCTGTCGGCGCCCGTCTCGTATTTCGAGCTCGTCGTGAGCTTCGTCGGGGCCGCGGCGACGAAGTCCATCATGCTCGGGCTCATCATCATGGCGACGGCATCCCTCTTCGTGCCGCTCAGGGTGGCGCATCCGGCATGGATGCTGCTTTTTCTCGTGCTCACTGCGGTGACGTTCAGCCTCTTCGGCTTCATCATCGGCATCTGGGCCGACGGCTTCGAAAAGTTGCAGGTGATCCCGCTTCTGATCATCACGCCGCTCACGTTCCTCGGAGGCAGCTTCTATTCGATCGGCGTGCTCCCGCCGGCCTGGCGTACGATCGCGCTCGCCAATCCCGTCGTCTATCTGATCAGCGGGTTTCGCTGGAGCTTTTACGGTGTCGCTGACGTGCACATCGGCGTGAGCCTCGCCATGACTGCAATTTTTCTGCTGCTCTTCATGGCTGTCATTGCCTGGATCTTCAAGACGGGGTATCGGCTCAAAAGTTAAAGCAACACTTCGTCAGATCGGCGCGGACCCGCGTCGTCTTCGCTTTGTCATTCGAGCAAAACGTCGACATAATGCTCGAAAACGCCGGGCGCATCGGCGCCCAAGCTCCGTACTCCACGCACCGGGCATGAGACTGACAACCAAAGGGCTGTTGCTGATCGCGATTCCGACGGTGTTCGAACTCGTGCTGCTGTGCGGGCTCGTCAAGGCGCAGGCCGATGCGCAGCAGGCCGAGCAATGGGCGCTGCACAGCAAGGAGGTGCTGCGCCAGACCAGCGCAATTCTCGAGCCGGTGCTGATCGAGACGGTGCGCATGCGCGGTGCGGTGCTCCAGAACGACCGCAACTCGGTGACGCCCGTGACGCTCTGGGTCGACGTAGACCGCAACATAGACGGACTGGTCGATCTCGTCGCCGACAACCCCTCGCAGGTGGAGCGCGCGGCGCGAATCCGGCAGGCGGCCCAAGCTTACCGCCAGTGGTCGGACCGCGTGCAGGATCTGGTGCGTACCGGCCGTACCGGCGACGTGATCGAGCGCTTTCGCGAGCAGGCGGACACTGACGTCATCGACCACTTTCGCGAACAAGTGTCCGCATTCGAAGCCGAAGAATTGCGCCTTGACATGGCGCGCTCCCAGCAGGCCGCGACTGCCCTCGCGCAGCAGCAGCGCCTCACGTCCGCGGCCGTTGCGGGCTCGCTGCTGTTGACGGCGCTGGTTGTCTTGCTTTTCACGCGCGGCCTGCAGGGCCGGCTCGCGCGATTGTCGGAGAACGCCGCGCGGCTTGCCGAAAACGAGCCGCTCCTGCCGCCGTTGCCAGGCGCCGACGAAATCACGCGGCTCGACGCCATGCTGCAGGTTACGAGCCGGCGCCTGCGCGAGTGCGAACGCGTGCGAGCGCGCTTTCGCAGCGATCTTGAGCGCCGCGCCGACGAACTTGCGCGCACGAACGAGACGCTGCACCAGCAGACGCAGGAAAACGAAATGTTCATCTACAGCGTCTCGCATGACTTGCGCGCGCCGCTCGTCAACTTGCAAGGCTTTTCGAAAGAGCTCACTCATGCTTGCAACGACCTGCGCGAAGCGGTGAGGGGCTCTGCACTCGATCCGCGCGAGCGCGAGCATGTCGAGCGCGTCCTCGACGTCGACGTAGGTGAGGCCCTGCGCTTTTTGCAAAGCGCCGTGCTGCGGGCGGCGCATATCATCGATTCGCTACTGCGCCTGTCCCGCGTCGGCCGTGTCGAGTATCGCCGCCAGGAGGTCGATGTCGGCATGCTTGCGCGGCATGTGCTCGACGCGATGCAGGCTTCGATTCGGGGCCGAGGCGTCGAGGTCGTCGTTGGGGATCTGCCGGTGGTGTGGGGCGATTCGACCGCGCTCGAGCAGATTTTCGCGAATTTGATCGGCAATGCGGTCAATTATCTGGACCCCGCGCGGCCGGGGCGGATCGAGATCGGTGTGATGCCCGCGTTGTCCAATGCGCAATCGTTGCGCATCTTTTTCGTTAAGGACAACGGGCTCGGCATTCCGGTTATCGCCATGCCGCGTCTTTTCAATGCGTTTCAGCGACTGCACGGCAACGTAGCGGCCGGTGAGGGGATCGGGCTCGCACTCGTGCGCCGCATGGTAGAGCGGCACGGCGGGCGCATATGGGCCGAATCGAAGGAAGGCGAGGGTACGGCCTTCTATTTGACACTACCGGAGGCGACCGAGAAGGTCGCCGCGTGATTCAGGGGATCGAAAATGGAAAACGGGCTCGCCTCTGCAGAGAAGCAATCCGTCGGCATCATCCTCATTGAGGACGACGACGGACACGCGAAGCTGATCGAGCGCAACCTGCGCCGAGCGGGGTTGACGAACGACATCCGACGATTGGCGGACGGACAGGAGGCGCTCGACTATTTCTTCGGCGACGACGCGCCCTTCCTTCGGGATGCAACGCCGGCGTCGGTCATCCTCCTCGATCTCAAGATGCCGCGCATCGACGGGCTCGAGGTGCTGCGCCGCCTGAAGGCCGGCAAGCACACAGCCTCGCTGCCCGTCATCGTGCTGACGACGACCGACGATCCACGTGAAATTGAGCGCTGCTACGAGCTGGGCTGCAACGTCTACGTGACAAAGCCCGTGGAATACGACGCGTTCATCGAAGCCGTGCGCCGGCTCGGATTCTTCCTGCAAGTCGTCAAGTTGCCGACGGGAGGGCGGTGAGGCACGCGCTCAGGCGATACCCTCGAAGCGCGTACAATGCCCGTTTCGTCACTTCGATTAAGCGAAGTCTCGGCGGTTTCGCGGAAAATCGGACTATGGACTACGGACCTCGGACCTTGATGAACGCCCCGCGCAAGAAACCGGATTCCACGACGCGAGTCGCCGCGCTGATCGTCGTCGCCGTCATGCTCGTGATCGCAACGTTTTTATATAACGCGATCAAGGGCAAGCGAGACTACGACGCACAGAACGCCTCTTCCGCTCAGAGCGGGAGCGCCGCATCGATGAGCGCCGCTGCACCGGCGCAGGGCGCTTCGCAGTAGCCGCTGAACTGAAAGGGCGTTGCCGCCCAGTCGGTGTCATGTTGCCCCGGAGCCTCGTTATCCGGGTCGTTGCCGCCCTTGACCCCCCGGTTACTGCGGAAGCTGAATCGCCGCAGCATCCTTGCGAATCAGAAACGATGCCGCCAGCATCTGTTTGATCTGAAGCACGAGCAACTTGATTGCCTGCACGAGCTCGGCGGGACGCGCCCCCGACGTTTCGATCTCGACCACCATCGAGTCGAGTTCGCGGGTGAGCGCTTTGGTCGTCTCAATCTGATCGCCGGGCAACGGCTCGCCCGCGTGCGCGCACACAAGGTTCTCGCGCACTACGCAAAGCGCACGCTCGAGCGGTTGCGGCGCTTCACGTTCCTGCCGGACGATGTCGAGCAAGAGGGGCGTCGCCGCGGTGATCTCTGCCGCGAGGACGTGGCTCTGGACGAGCAGATCATTGAGCTCGGCCACAAACTTCTG
>JAXDQB010000560.1:0-3208 GCA_034668065.1 Paraburkholderia sp. | reverse complement strand
CGATCAATTGCGACGCACGCGCAGCGTGGCGCGGCTCGCCGCGCACCGTCATGCGTCGCTGGAACCGCGCCACATGACGGTGCCCGCCGTGGCGGCGGACGAGCATGTCGACGAGGTCATAAGAATTGCTAATGCTATCTCGGTCGAATGCTAACTTTACGTACCGCTTCGGCGGGCTCTAGGATCGTCTTACCCGCCGGTCGCGGCACGATGCGCAGCTAACGCCGCTGCGGTCGGCGCGTCTCAACGTCACCGAAGAATTTAAACTCATGAAACTTTACTTCGCTCCCAATGCGTGCTCGCTCTCACCGCACATCGTCCTTCGCGAACTCGGCCTGCCGTTCGAACTGGTCCGTGTCAACAACAAGACCAAGCAGACCTCCGAGGGTCGCAGCTTCCTCGAAGTAAACCCGAAGGGTTATGTCGCCGCGCTCGTGCTCGACAACGGCGAGGTGCTGACCGAAGGCCCGGCGATCCTCCAATACCTGGCCGACCTGAAGCCGGATGCGAAGCTCGCGCCGGCGAACGGTACCTGGGAACGTGTGCGGCTCCAGGAAACGCTGAACTTCGTCACCTCAGAAATCCACGCCGGCTGCAGCCCGCTGTTCAGCAGCGATATTCCCGAGGACGTGAAGGACATCATCAAGGAGAAATTCTACAAGCGGTTAGACAACCTCGAAGCCACGCTCTCGCGCAAGGACTACCTGCTCGGCGAGTTCGGCGTGGCCGACGCCTATGTGTACACGGTGCTGTCGTGGCTGCCGCACTTCTCGATCGAAATCAAGCGCTGGCCGGCGCTCGTGCGCTTCATGGACCGCATCGGCGCACGCTCCTCGGTCAAGGCCGCGCTCGCCGCCGAGGAAGCCACGCCGCTGGTATAAAACCTCGCACTCGACTGCACATCCATTCCCTGACAACACCACAATAACGATGAGAACCAAGACCGTACTGACCAACGACGACGTTAAGAATATTGCCGCCGCCGCCGAGCGGCATGCACTGGCCCGCAACTGGCCAGTGACGATCGTCATCTTCGACGACGGTGGCCATCTGCTGCACCTCAACCGCCTCGACGGCGCCACGCTCAGTTCGATCGAGATGGCGCTCGCGAAGGGCCGCACGGCCGCGTTGGGCCGTCGCGAGAGCAAGTTCTACGAGGATCTTGTCAAGCAGGGGCGCGTCGCCTTCCTGAGTGCGCCGATGATGGGCCTCCTCGAAGGCGGCGTGCCGATCGTCGTGGCAGGCGAGGTGGTCGGTTCGGTCAGCGTATCGGGTGTGAAGTCGGAGGAAGACGCCGAAATCGCGCGTGCCGGAATCGCCGCGCTGGTACTCTGAGAGACTCGCTGAAGCGAGAGCTGGCAAAATCCTACAGCACGACGAGGCGGGCATTACGGCCTTTGTTCCTAAACCGCTGACTTCAGGCAAGAACGCTGACGGCTACTTCGGCAAGCAGGATTTTATCTACGTTGCCAAAGATGACGAGTACCTTTGCCTCGCCCAACAGCGGCTCAACTGGCGTTTCACAACAATCGAGCATGGTATGACGCCGCATTGCTATTCGAGCTCAGCCTGTTCTACCTGTGCCATTAGAAAACAATGGACATCCGGCAAACAGGCTCGCCGGATAAAGCGCTGGGAGCATGAGGCCGTCATCGAGACGATGCAGCAACGGCACGACCAGAAGCCGGACATGATGCGCATACGCCGTCAGACTGTCGAGCACCGGTTCGGTACGCTGAAGTTTTGGATCGGCGCGGCGCATTTCCTGATGAAAACCCGCGAGCATGTCAGCACCG
Source organism: Paraburkholderia sp. (assembly GCA_034668065.1). GTDB lineage: Bacteria > Pseudomonadota > Gammaproteobacteria > Burkholderiales > Burkholderiaceae > Trinickia. Next base: position 1,412 of record JAXDQB010000560.1, on the reverse strand, counting down.
AGATGAGCCTTCATGTGCTCGCGTACAACCTCAGGCGCGTCATGGCGATCCTCGGCGCTGGGTCGATGATGCAAAAGATGCGGGCCTGAGGGTAGGCTTGCATCAGGCTGGCCGCGCTGGCGTGTATCGAGGCGCCCCGGCACCTCTTCTTCTCGTAACGAGATCAGAGAACCGATAACCGTAAGACGGGCTCAACCAGTCCGTCGACGGCTGCAATTGCTCGCGTGAAAAATCGTCAGAGCGCACGCGCCGCGTTTTTACACAACCTGGGTCGCGAGCTGCCGATTGAATGCTCACGAGTTTCGAGCGACATACGCCCATCGCATGAGACAGCACCCGGCCGATGCGTGGCTTTTGATTATGCCTGGCACACTGGCAGGCTCACAGCAAACAAGAATGCATACTTCCGCACTTAGCCTTTCCGGCGGTCGCTATAGGTCGAACAGCAGACATTGACGCACGTCGGTCTGTATGGTTGCTACGGGTCGCTTTGCGCCAAAACGGATACGGTCGTAAGCGGCCAATCTGAATCGCCTCGGCTTTCGAGGAGGCCGGATGGCAGACGTCCATTTGCCCGAGACGGCGCTTGAAAAGCGGATGCGCGCTTGCTCGCAAATTCACGCTTTCACAGATAACATGGGGCCCATTCACGTAAGACAAAAATGCCGTGCGTGATTAACGGGGGGGAGGATGCACCTAAAGAAGCTAGCCTTGCGTAATTTTCGGCGCCTGCGCAACGTCGTAATTGATCTCGCTTCGGACATCTCGATTTTCGTCGGCGCGAACAACAGCGGAAAGACTTCTGTTGGCCATGCGCTTCAGCTCTTCACTGAGCGGGGAAAGTTCAGCGTCCATGATTTCAGCGCCGATCAGTGGCAGCAGATCGTAGCGTATGGCGAGGGCGATGCCAATGCGGTCCTGCCAACGATCGAGGCCGATATCTGGCTGGAGATCAATGCTGACGACATCCACCGGGTGGTTGATCTGCTGCCCAGCCTGGCATGGGAAGGTTCGCTGGTTGGGATGAGGGTGGTGTTCGCACCCATCGATTCCGAGGCGACCCGCGCGCGGTACGCCGAGGCGCGGCGACGCGCACTCGAGGCTGTTGCTGGCGGAGGGGGCCTGGAATTCGATCCCTCGCCGCGCAATTTGCAGGATTATCTGCGCGACCGGTTGAACGACGAATATGAGCTTCGCCACTACGTGCTCGACCCCACCCGGTTCCACGCGAACATGGTCGCGCAGCAGGATTATGACCCAATACCCCTGACCGGGCGTGATCGCAGCGGGCGCGACATTCTCAATGGCCTGCTGCGCATCGACTTCCTGCATGCGCAGCGGCATTTTGCTGACGCGCCGGGCAGTGCGCGGGCCGAGACCCTCTCGCGCGTCCTGAGCCGCTTCTACGAACG
>JAXDQB010000559.1:0-4549 GCA_034668065.1 Paraburkholderia sp. | reverse complement strand
GTCCGCAAGCTTTGGATTGCCTGGCGCGCCGCGCGAGCCCGCTGACCGACTGGGTATGCCCGGCCCCCCGGCGCAAACACGACGCGCGTCGCGCCAGGAGACGCTCATTCGCCCAAGCCGGGTTCAGCGCTTATACAGCTCGCGCACGGCATCCTCGATGTGCTGACGCAGGAGACGGCGCTCGTCGGGCGTCAAGTGGCCATCGCGCTGGGTGGTATCGAAATCGAGCAGCGTGGTGGTGCGCACGACGGGCGTAGACGCCGCGCCCGCGGAATGCAGCCGTTGCGCCCTCGGCAGGTAGCGCCTGGGCGAATGTGCCTCAAACGCATTGCGCCGCGGCTCGGCGTGAGCATCCATCGAACCGGCGGCGACGGCGCCCGCAAGCGCGAAAGCGACGACCCGCACCCTCATGCGCGGCCACGCTACAACCGTCATCTTGTTCCCTTCGTCATGCGGCAACCGGCTACCTCGAAATTACGTGTGCTGCGCCCCAACAACAGCAGGCAAAAAGGAAGAATCTTATCGGATGAAGTATCCACCGAAGAGCTGGCATGAGTGAAGCAGTTTATGTGTGTCCGTTTACGTGACCTTGTTGATGGGGGTAACTTATGTAACGGACTGTAACCCCAAATTCGGACTTTCCCGTCACACTTTGCAATCGCGCTAAGATGCCGTCCATGGAAACGAAAAATCCCTCCAAGATCCTCGTCGTCGACGATGACCCGCGCCTGCGCGATTTGCTGCGCCGCTATCTCGGCGAGCAAGGCTTCAACGTTTATGTCGCGGAAAACGCGCCCGCGATGAACAAGCTCTGGGTGCGCGAGCGCTTCGATCTGCTCGTGCTCGACCTGATGCTGCCCGGCGAGGACGGGCTCTCCATTTGCCGTCGGCTGCGCGGGAGCAACGACCGTACCCCGATCATCATGCTGACGGCCAAGGGCGAGGACGTCGATCGCATCGTCGGTCTCGAGATGGGTGCGGACGATTACCTGCCGAAGCCATTCAACCCCCGCGAGCTTGTCGCGCGTATTCACGCCGTGCTGCGTCGCCAAACGCCGTCGGAGCTGCCAGGCGCGCCGTCGGAGACTGCGGAGGTCTTCGAGTTCGGCGACTTCGCACTGAATCTCGCTACCCGCACGTTGACGAAGGCGGGACAGGAGATTTCGCTCACCACTGGCGAGTTCTCCGTGCTGAAGGTATTTGCGCGCCATCCGCGTCAACCGCTTTCGCGCGAGAAGCTGATGGAGCTCGCACGCGGCCGCGAGTACGAAGTATTCGATCGGAGTCTCGACGTGCAGATCTCGCGCTTGCGCAAGCTGATCGAGACCGATCCGAGTAGTCCGCGTTTCATTCAGACCGTCTGGGGCCTCGGCTACGTCTTCATCCCCGACGGCTCGGCGTGACGAACGGTTCGCCGCTCATTTCTCGTCCCCAGTAGGCCATGCGGATCGATCGGCGTTTATTCACGCACGCTTTCGGCGGGCTTTTCTGGCGCACTTTCCTGCTTATTGCGCTGCTCATCGCGGTCAGTCTCGCCGCGTGGTTTCAAAGCTTTCGCGTGATCGAGCGCGAGCCGCGCGCCCAGCGGGTCGCGCTGCAACTCGTTGCCGTCGTCAAGCTCACGCGCACGGCGCTGCTCTACTCGGATCCTGACCTTCGGCGCGCGCTGCTTCAGGATCTCGAGAGCAACGAGGGCGTGCGTGTCTACCCCCGCGAGGCCACGGACAAGTACAAGCTGCAGCCGGACGAATCGCTCAACCGTCTCATCGAGCACGACATTCGCGGACGCCTCGGCGACGACACGATCATTGCGCAGTCGGTCAACGACATCCCCGGTGTCTGGATCAGCTTCAAAATCGACGACGACGATTATTGGGTTGCCCTCGACCGCGATCAGCTCGACAACGTAACCGGCCTTCAGTGGGCGGGCTGGGGCATCTTCGCCCTCGCCCTTTCGCTATTTGGCGCGGCCTTCATCACGAGCCTCGTCAACCGGCCGTTCGCCCGGCTCGCCGCGGCGGCGCGCAAGGTGGGCTCCGGACACGCGCCGGAGCCGCTGCCCGAGCGCGGGCTCGGCGTGGCGGCGGAAACGAATCGCAGCTTCAATCAAATGGTGCGTGACCTCGAACAGCTCGAGGCGGACCGGGCGCTGATGCTCGCCGGTATCTCGCATGATCTGCGCACGCCGCTTGCACGTCTGCGGCTCGAGACGGAAATGAGCCCGTCCGACCAAACAACCAAGGATGCGATGGTCGACGATATCGAGCAAATGGACATGATCATCGGCCGCTTCCTCGATTACGCGCGCCCCGTGCAGCGGACGCCGGAATCCGTCGATCTCTCGCAGATCGTGGGCGAGATGGCGGCGCGGGTGGCCAGCGAAGACGGCGTGCGGCTCACCACACGGCTCGTCCCTGCCGCGTTCATCGAGGCCGATGTGACCGACGTTCGGCGGGTGGTGGGTAACTTGCTCGAGAACGCGAGGAAGTACGGCCGCAGCGTGGCGGACGGGATTCCTCACATCTTGCTCGAGACGCGGGCGGCGCACTCACGTGTCGCACTCTCCGTCCTGGATGAGGGGCCGGGAATTCCGGAAGACCAGATCGCCCTCGTCACGCGGCCGTTCTACCGTGTTGACTCGGCGCGCAGTCAGGCGGACGGCACAGGCCTCGGCATGGCGATTGTGCAACGGCTCGTCAGCCGCCACCGGGGCATGCTCCGACTGCGCAATCGCACACCAGGCCCTGGCCTCGAAGTCATAGTCGAGTTTCCCGCGGCCAAGAGCGCCTGAGCGCCCTCGGGAGGGGGCTCCGTGTCGTTTCCGAGTCGCGTCGCCCTATGTTCCCCCGAAGTGCGAGCAAGGCATATGTGCTCTGCAGATGCGCGACGTAGGCCGCGTTTCACGGCCGGCCGACTTCAATTTTGCGTCGCAAGTGCTCGCGATCGAACGCAGAGAAGGTTCACTTCTCGAGCGGGCCGCGCAGCAGGGCCACAGCCTGCGCCTCCATCCCCTCGCTGCGCCCGAGATAGCCGAGCTTCTCGTTGGTCTTCGCTTTCACGTTGACGCGAGAGAGCGGCAGGCCGAGATCCTCGGCGATATTGGCCCGCATTGCGTCGATATACGGCGCGAGCTTCGGCGCTTGCGCAATCACGGTGCTGTCGACGTTTTCGATCGTAAAGCCAGCCTGCGTCAGGCGGGCCACGCATTCGCGCAGCAGCACGCGGCTGTCGGCACCGGCAAAGCGCGGATCGGTGTCGGGGAAATGGCGGCCGATGTCGCCAAGTGCGGCTGCGCCGAACAGTGCGTCGGTAATGGCGTGCAACAGCACGTCGGCGTCGGAGTGGCCCAAGAGGCCCCGCTCATAGGGCACCGTCACACCGGCGAGGATGAGCGGCCGCCCTGGCACGAGCGCATGCACGTCGTAGCCCTGTCCGATTCTGTAGTTCATTAGGTAGTTCCAGGTTTCATTGGTTGAAAAATCAGGAGTTCTGCCGCGTCAGGCAAGACTTAGCGGGACGCTCCGTGCCGCAGGACGGCGTCCGCAAGGTCGAAATCCTCGGGATACGTCACCTTGAAGTTTCGCAAGCTCCCTTGCACGAGGTGCGGCGCGTGGCCAAGCCACTCGATCGCGCTCGCCTCGTCGGTGAGATCGTGCCCGTCCCGCTGAGCGCATTCGATAGCCTCACGCAGCATGCCGATACGAAACATTTGCGGCGTTTGCGCCTGCCATAAGCCGTTGCGCGACTCCGTGCGCGCGATGCGCGCGGCGCCTTGCGCACTCTCCCCGTCGACACGCTTTAACGTATCGGCCACCGGCAGCGCCATGATGCCGCCCACGGGATCGTCCTTCACAGCGGCAATGAGTGCGCGGATCAACACGGGTGTAATGCCTGGCCGCGCGGCGTCGTGCACGAGCACCCAGTCGCCGTCGGTAGCGCCGAACTCGGCCAGCGCTTTTAGGCCGTTCATGACCGACGCCTGCCGCGAGGCGCCGCCGCAGCGCCGGACGGCAAAGCGCAGGCCGGCGAAACGCCGGGCGTCGAAATGCGTATCATCGGGCGCGAGCACAACGAGGGTCTGCGCGAACTCGCTGCAGGCGTCAAAGGCGGCGAGCGTGAAATGAAGCAAAGGTTGGCCGGCTACCATGCGGTACTGCTTCGGCAGCGGAGCGCCGGAACGGCTGCCGGTGCCCGCGCAGGGGATCAGGGCAAAGAGGCGGGAAGTCACGAATCGAAGTTGCGCGTCAAAAATAAAGGACGGATTTTATAATAGCTGTTTCCCGCGAGGCGCCCAAAAGCCGGGTGTGCTCGCGCATCATTGTTCGACGGGCCGCGTGCGCTTTCATCGCCGAGTCCTGTCGTTGTGCTTTATCACCGCACTTTGCCCCGCCGTTTACGGCCAAAGGTCGTTTTTTTTCGTCATGTCACAAACCGCCGCATCGTCTACCCCGCCCCTACTGCCGTTTGCGCTCGTCAAGCCGGGGCAGCGCTACGCCTTCGACGGTACGCACGGCTCGTCCGACGCGCTCCTCATTGCCCGCTACCTGCA
>JAXDQB010000558.1:0-12383 GCA_034668065.1 Paraburkholderia sp. | reverse complement strand
CCCGGATCGACTCATGACGATATTCTTCCTGCCTCCTTTACGGTACCGGTTCCCAAAGATCATGTCATAAAGATGACATGGACTGCGGATAGCGGGACGGCTGGTGACATGTATGTGGACTATTTTTGGATGCCATTTGGATGCGGTGATATATTTAAATAGATTTGTCATGTATCAACTCACGTCTGACGAGGTTGCATGGTAATCCCTGGAACCGCCCTGGAACCGCCCATTGAATCGCCGGACACAGTCTGCCACTTACAATAGCGGGTAGGCATACGGTTGTGTTCACGACTAACAACAAGCAATAAGTGATGGAAGTGAGCCCCGGCGGCGGTCAGCCGAAGAGAAGCTGGCGATGGTCAGACAGAGTATCGAGCCGGGCAAGACCGGTCTCGATGGTGGCGCGCCAGCATGGCGTGAATCCGAATCAGCTGTTTCACTGGCGAAGCTCTATCAGGACGGCAGTCTGTCGGCAGTCAGTGCCGGTCAAAAAGTCGTGCCGGCATCCGAACTCGGCGACGCGCTCAAGCAAATCAAAGAACTGCAACGGCTGTTGGGCAAGAAAACGATGGAGGTGGAAATCCCGCACGAAGCCGTGGAGTATGGCCGCGCAAAAAAATGGATTGCGCGCTCGCCATCATTGCCGGGGGACGACCAGTGAAGCAGGTCTGCGACGTTCTCAGTGTAGCGCGCTCGAATGCGGCGGCAAAACATGCACGGCCTGCTGACCGGTGGATGGACGAGAACGGCCCCCCACCCATTGCAGCGTGGCGAACTCAACGGCGCACCCGCATGTACGAGGCGGCAGCATCGGGAATCGTTGTGCCACTTCAGTCAGAAGTGCGGGGCTTTTTTAGAGTCCATTTGGTCCTATCAAGCGGGCTGGTCACGTCTCCCGGCTCGAAACTCTAAACCACACAGAGCGGCTGGTAATGAACGACACGACGGCACTTCCCTACGCGGACAACGAAGCCCTGTTAACCGACCTACGCCGCTTCGCTGACCTTCTACTGGAACGCTCGACACCTTCAAACGAGCATACCCAACTTGCCTGGCATGCCATCGTCACTCGCATGGCCGCGACTCTCGACGTACCCACTTTCTGCCCTTGGATTCACGTAGCGGCCACATTCCGCCTAAGCGCAGTCGATCAGCATCTATTGCTTATCGCCTTGTTCGCAGAGTTAGACGAATCGTTCAAGAAGCGCTTGCTTGACGTGGCAACACCTATATTTGACGACGACCAACCCGTCGACAGTCCCACCGCACCAGCGCCCCCTTCCGCCGGTGTCCCCCTCCCAGCCCTCAAACACCTTCTAGGCGACGTCCGCGCAAACCTGCTGCCTGACGCCCCTTTACAACGTGGCTCCCTACTCGACACAACAGAGGCCAACGTAGCAACGATGGCGGGCAGCTACCGCCTGGCTGCCCCCCTCATCGCCTACTTGACCGCGGTAGCCGCACCGCAATTGCGAATCGACGACATGCTTCTCGCCGATCTACGCGAAGACTGCGCATTGGACGATCACCTGATCGAAGAAGAAGCAAAGCGTCAACTCAAACGATTCATCGAAGCCTCCGAGACGCATAGTTCCCCATCGATCACGTTCCTATTGCATCTACAGAACGCAGACTCCGCACTTCTATCAAGCCTTTGCGCCGCGATCGCAGGGGAACTCGGCTACACCGCAGCCCGACTCGATGGAAAGCGGCTGCGCCGTGCTTATGAACGATGGGGATCCAGACGTTCAACACTCCTAGACAATCTGAAAATCCTCTGCCGCGACGCTTTGCTATGCAACACCATTCTCGTCTTAACCGATTGTCAATGGCTCACCGGCGAGATTGAAAACGAATCGCAGGACGATCTTCTCGAAGAAGTCCTGCACGCGCTTTTCGCCATGCAACGGTACGTGCTGGTATTGAACGCTCCGATTCGAAACCTTGCCGAAACCGCGCATCGTTGCGTCTATCGCGAGGTTGTGCCGTTGCGTCTTCGTATTGACCCACCCAACGCGGAACTGCGCCGCCGCGCATGGCGCAAGTACGCCGAACGCTACGGCCTCCCGCTCGATACGGCTTTGCTCGAACGCTTGGTCGACGGCTTTCGATTCCCCGCGGAGCGGGTTGCCATCGTCCTTAAGGACGCAGCCGCCAAGCGCCTGCTTACCGACTCCCAAGACGCGGCAGCGCTGATCGTCGAAGCATGCCGCACCGAAGCGGAGGCCGAGGAGATAGGCGTTGCGAAAGAGCTGCGTTTGCCATACCGCTTGGCCGATCTCGTCGCGCCCGAACAAACGCTCGAATTGATTTCGGAACTACTGACTCACGTTCAATACAAGCTACGCGTTGTCGAAGATTGGGGATTCGCTGACAAATATGCAGGCGCGCACAATGTGTCTGCGGTGTTCCACGGTCCATCCGGCGCCGGCAAGACGATGGCGGCCTCAATCGTCGCGAACGAACTGTCGTTAAGCCTGTATCGCGTCGATCTTGCCAGCGTGCTGAGCAAGTACATCGGCGAAACGGAGAAGCATCTCAAGGAGCTGTTCGACCGAGCCGAGCAGAGAAACATGGTGCTTTTCTTCGATGAAGCGGAGGGCCTCTTCGGCAAGCGCACGGAAAACAAGGACTCACACGATCGTCATGCGAACCTGCAAGTCGGCTATTTACTGCAAAGAATCGAAAACTATCGGGGGCTGGTGATTCTCGCGACGAACCTGCAGGGCAATATGGATAAAGCGTTCCTGCGTCGCTTCAATTTCAGCATTCATTTTTCGTCTCCCGGGGCGGAGCAGCGCGAGACTCTTTGGCGGAAGGCGTTCCCGCAAGCCGCACCGATCGCCGACGATGTGGATTTTGCGTTGCTCGGGCAAAAGGCGGCGTTGTCGGGCGGCAATATTCAGACTGCCGCGCTAGCTGCGGCGTTCCGCGCTGCCGCGGAGAACTTGCCTATCGCCATGCGCCATGTTGTGAAGTCGATCGAGCGAGAGTACGCCAAGCTCGGCAAGGTTTTTGTACGAAGCGATTTCGAACGGAGCTGACCGCTATGCCGCCGTTTGCCCCCCTTATAAAAGCAAAGCCTGTGCGGCGGAACCGGGGCAATGACCCCCGCATGGACGAGGGGCGACAAGAAAGCGATATAACCGCGTTGCTCAATCGTACCCATGTGGAGGCGACGAGTGTGCCTATTCCCAAAGCGTTTCACACAGTTGCCAGACTACCGTTTGCGGAGCGTGTCGCGATAAGGGGGCTTGCCAACGGCGGAGTGATGAAGAACGACGCGAACCTCGGACGCGGGGGACCGCGCAAGCCTGCAAAGGGATTCGAAGTCGTCGAAGTGAAAAGACTGCCGGGACGTTATTGGATTTCCCAAGACAACCTACCGGAGATACTCGGTGGCTATAAGGAAGTAGCAGATCTGATGCGCCAGCACGCGGATGGCGAACTCAGCGACGAAAAGGCCGGAAACTTGTACAAGCTCTCTCGGCAAGTGGATTGGTTCACCGAATCAGTCAGACAACAGCCGAATAAGTACCGTATTTTTGCGGTCGTCAATAAAAAGCAACAGATGCATAAGCCGGGCGGGTATGTTGGACGCCACCCCGTCGTATATGGGGTGGGGATCATCAGTGTCGAGGGCTCGGAAGCCACGTATGAGACAGTCATTGCTCACCCATTGACGCAGCACCCGAACGGCAATGCGTGGGCTGACCGCTATAGGGACAAACTTCAAAGTCTGAGTGCCAGGCGGACTGCGCCGGAAGGCACGGACTTCAACCTGAGCGGTATCGGCAATACGCTGGGCATCGCGCCGTTTTTTCGTCTTGCACGCAGGCAAAATATCGAGGCGGTTGGCGCTACGGCAATGAACGAGCGGACCCTGGCCATCGTTCGACGAATGACACGGTGGGCCACGCTCAATCCCGCTGAAGCACTCGCTCGGTTGTTGCTTCGCCGCCCGCCTGAGTCCGAATCCGGCGGTTGATTCGCTTACCAGCGAGTATCCGGTCAACGCAAGATTGAACCGCCGCGGATTTGCTGGAGGCTCCAACTCTTAAGAGTGATTCGTCGGGCCTGCCCGACCCCGAAGGATGAAGCTATGAGCAGGTCGACAAAGTTCGGAACGTGCTGCGTGTGATGGCCTAATTTTCTCGGACAGGTCGATGGGAGGACAATCCGGCATCCCCCGGCCGCAGCACGTGTACTGAATGCTGTACAGGTGAGATCGGGGAAATTATACTTGTACGAGTTAATGTACAAGTTGAGTGAGGCGATGCGGACCATTCATTTTTCGGATGCGCGCGGCAACCTGAAAACCGTCATTGATCAAGTCGTCGATGATGCCGACGCGGCGCTCATCACGCGCCGCGATGCACCGAATGCGGTCATCATGTCGCAGGGCTATTACAACAGCCTGATGGAGACTGTGCATTTGCGGCGCTCGCCGGCCAACGTCGTCCATCTCGAGCGCTCGATCACGCAATTGCGCAAAGGCAAAGCGAAAGAACGCAAACTGGTGGCTGAGGCCGAATGAGCGTGCGTCGCGTGCTTTTTACGCCCGACGCGTGGGACGACCACGCTTGCTGGCGGGGGCAGGACCGCAAGACCCTCAAGCGCATCAACCAACTCATTCGCGAAGCGCAGCGCACACCCTTTGAAGGTATCGGCAAGCCGGAACCGCTGAAAGCGAACCTCTCCGGCTTTTGGTCCCGCCGCATCGACGATACGAACCGCCTTGTGTATGAGGCGGATGACTTCCAGATCAGCATCATCTCCTGCCGCTACCACTATCAGGCTTGACGGAGCGGCGGCCTCATGGCGTGTCGCCGGCCCAGTTCGCGTCGGATGTAGGAAGCAAATCACGGGCGGCGAAGCTGCGACGGAGTCCTCGTTGTCGATTTGAAGCGCTCGTCGATGGTCCTGCGCGCTTTGGCAGCGGCCGCAAGTGTTTCGTCTCAAGGCCGGGTGTCGGCGCAGGCGATGTAAACCGTTCTCTGAAGGGGATCGAAATGCACAGCGACAACAGGAGCAACCCACTACTAGCCCTGCTCGATATCGAAAAGCCGATCATCCTCGCGCCGATGGCCGGAGTAAACACGCCGGCCTTGACAGCTGCGGTTTCCAACGCGGGAGGGCTCGGGTCTTACGGTGTCGGTGCGATGAATGCCGATGCGGCTCGCAAGACCATCCGCGATATTCGGGCGCTAACGAGCAAGCCGTTCAATATCAACGTTTTTTGTCACGCCCCGGCGATGGCGCACGAAACCATTGAGCGTGAGTGGATCGACTGGCTCGCACCGCATTTCGCCCAGTTCGGCGCCACGCCTCCCGAGCGTTTGAACGAGATCTACAAAAGCTTCGTGGTCGACGAGGCGATGGTAAACGTCCTGCTCGAAGAAAAACCGGCCGTCGTCAGCTTCCATTTCGGCTTGCCCGCACCGAACGTGATCGCCGCGCTCAAGGGCGAGGGCATCAAGCTTCTGGCAACAGCGACGAATCTCAGCGAAGCCGGGCAGGTGGCCGCTGCCGACATCGATGCCATCGTCGCGCAGGGCATCGAAGCCGGGGGGCACCGTGGCGTGTTCTCCCCTGAATCCGACGATGAACTGGGTACTTTCGCGCTCACGCGGCTCTTGGCCTCGAAGTTCGATCTCCCGATCATTGCCGCCGGCGGCATCATGGACGGGGCCGGGATTGCAGCCGCGCTCGCGCTTGGCGCGCAGGCGGCGCAGTTGGGGACGGCGTTTGTCGCTTGCCCGGAAACCTCGACCGATGAAGGCTACCGGCGCGCGCTGCTGGGCGATGCGGCCTATCGTACAACGTTGACCCAGGCGATATCGGGCCGCCGCGCGCGCTGCGTGGCAAACAAATTCACCGAGCTAGGCGCCGATGCGGCCGCACCCGCCACGCCCGATTACCCGATCACCTATGACGCGGGCAAGGCACTCCACGCAGCGGCGAAGGCGAAGGGGGAATACGGTTACGGCGCACAGTGGGCGGGCCAAGCGGCCGCGCTGGCACGCGCATTGCCGGCCGCCGAACTGGTAGCGCAACTGGAAGCCGAGTTGAAGGCTTGTGTAAAGGGGCTTTCGGAGCGCTGCGGTATCTAAAGAAAGCCGAATGCCGGCATCGAAAAAAAATAACGGCTACGCGAAGTACGGGATGCCGAAGAGGGCCTTCGCGCGACCCAAAAAGTTTTCATAGTCGCGTAGCGTCGGTCCGGGAGTATTGGAAATGGAAAGCCCAATCCGATGAAAGGGGGAAGTGCAGCGAGCGATTCACGCTTCTGCACTATCGGCGGACGTTCCGCCCGCTCACTCGTCCGCTTGGTACTGCTGCTCGAGACTGTCGAACATTGGCTTCCTGACAAGCCGCTGTCGCTCATTGAACGGTGCGACGATTGAAGGATCTTCATCCACGCGCCCACGCTCAAGCAACACGCCAAGCGACTGCTGCATTCCGCGCACGGCACCTTGAAGGGCGGCATTCGCATAGAGGACGATGCCGTACCCGAGGGCCTCTAGCGCCTCGCGATCTTGCACGGGAGTCTTGCCGCCGATGACGATGTTGATGAGCAACGGCTTCTCGAAGAGCCCGGGTAACCGTTCGATATCGGCACGCGCTTGCACCGCCTCGATAAACAGAACATCGGCTCCGGCCTCGGCGAAACGCTGCGCGCGCTCGATCGCTTCGTCGATCCCGTGAGCGGCTGCTGCATCGGTACGGGCGACGATGAGGAAGTTATCGTCGGCGCGAGCGTCGACAGCAGCATGTATCTTTGAGACCATCTCGCCCGCGGCGATGACGCCCTTTCCGGCAAAGTGGCCGCATTTTTTCGGCATGACCTGGTCTTCGATCTGAATCGCATCGGCCCCGGCGCGCTCCAACGTGCGTACGGCGTGACGAACGTTGAGCGCGTTTCCGAAGCCGGTATCCGCATCGACGACGAGCGGCAAATCAACAGCGTCGCGAATGCGCGCAGCGTGTTCGGCGATGTCCGTGAGGCCGATGAAACCGAGATCGGGAAGGCCGAACGACATGTTCGTGACTCCCGCGCCCGTCAGGTAGACGGCGTTGAAACCGAGGTCCTCGATCAGGCGCGCACTCATGGCATTGAATGCGCCAGGCATGAGTAGGCCTTGCCGTTTAGCGACGCCGGCGCGAAAACGCGCCCTACGGGAAGCAGCGGTTGAGCTCATGGGTATCCAAAACCTCTTATGATAGTCCTGGTAGTTCACCAGAATGGCATCATTGCCTTCGAAGCGAAACGTCGCCGGCAAGTGCCATTGTAATGTTGTCAGCGTACGGATCCGTGGAATTAGGGGGCGGATCTGATCCCTGGCGCAATGCGCACGGATTCAACCATACCGATCATAGCGATCATTGTGATGGTTGCGGCGTTGAGCTACGTTGAGCTAGCTCAACGCGTCTCCGTTTTCATGCGGTAAACAGAGATGCCCTCCATCGGATCCGTCGCTTCGCGCCAAGGCGCCTCCTGCAGTACGCGCGAGGTTTCTTCATACCCGGCAGCCCAGCGCCGCTCGATTCCGCTCGAAGAAAAGTCGATATCCCGATTGAGGTCGTCTCCTTCGAATCGCGGTGCGTCGAGCTCTACAACTTGCATCGTCGTGCCGCAACCCCAATCGAGCAGTTCCTTCACCTCGGCCCGTTCGCGTTGCGCTTGCGGAACATACTGGGCAAGTTCGCGTATCACGTGACGCAGCCGATGAATCTGCTTCTGCCGTTCGAGGTGACTTTCCGCACGGCTCGAATACTGGATATCGCGCTGACGGCTCAACACCTGCCAGATCGATTCGGGCTCAGGCCCATTCGAGCGCCAAAGCTGTACCGCGAAAATGACGGAGCTTCGCCGCGGACGATCGTCCAGAACGGCTTCGAGCGGCGTATTCGAATAGATGCCGCCGTCCCAGTATGGCTCGCCTTCGAGCCGCACCGAAGGAAAGCCTGGCGGAAACGCGGCCGAGGCCATCACGTGATCGACATCCATCGGCGCGTCGCGGTTCGTGAAATAGTGCATGCGTCCGCTGCGGACGTTGACGGCGCCCACCGTCAGCCTCATCTTTCTTGCATTCAGATAAGCGAAATCGACCAGCGAGGACAACGTCTCGCGCAGCGGATCGGTCGAATAAAATGCGGCCCGCTCGCAGCCGACCCGTTGATAAACGCCCGCCCACGCGGCGGGGCGTGGCGTGAAGAACGACGGAATACCTTGCGTCACGATGGCGAGATCGCGTGAAAAATTGTCCAAACCCGGCACCCAGCCAGCCGTCGAGCCGCCCCGGCAGGCCACGCCCTGCCAGAACCGCTTGAGCTGCGCGAGCCGTGTGTCGTAGGGGTTGCCCGCTATGATGGCGCCGTTGATCGCACCGATCGACGTTCCGATGATCCAATCGGGCTCGACCCTGGCGTCGTGCAGCGCGTGATAGACGCCGGCCTGGTAGGCGCCCAGCGCACCGCCGCCCTGCAAGACGAGCACAATCTGTCCGGGAATGTGCGGGGCAGTGTCCGATGCGGTGCCCGTCTGCTCGCGTTGCGAAGCCGGGTTGCCCGTTGCGGGCGCTTTCTTGCCCATCGTTCGTCTCCTCGTACAAACGCGATTGCTGGCTTGCTCGGCTGATCGTTCGGTGTGCCAACTATTGTAGGGTACGGGTCCTGGCGTCATGCACGATCAAAATCGTATGACGTCTACCGGTCTCGGGATGAAGCCCGCAGCAAACCACCGGCCAGCATGGCGAATGATTCGACACATGACGACTTCGTCCGCTTTGAAAGCTGGTTGCCCTGGCAGTGGGCCGCCGCCGGCTCGACCGCAGCTACGCAATTTGAGCGCGGGTGTACTCGAGAAACTCCCGCACCGCTGCCGCGTGCTCATGGCGGCGGAATGCGAGCGCTATTTCGGAGAGTATCGGCTTGCCGGTGAGGGGACGATAGATGACGCCCGGAAGCCTCACACAATCGCACAGCGTGTGCGGCACGATGGCGACGGTGCCGCCAAGTGACACGCATGCGAGAACCGCGGCCAAAGGCCCTGGCGTCGGCCCGAGCTTCGGTTGAAAGCGACCGCGTCGGGCTACCTCGAACGTACCGGAATTCTGTTCGGGAAGTGCAAAGCAGGCGTCGCGCAGCTTCTGAGGGGCAACTGCCGAGCAGGATGCCAGAGGCGAGTCTTCGGGAAGTGCAAGCACGAACTCATCCTTGTAGACGCTCACGGCCTGGATGCCATCGGGGTAGGTCATCGGGGGCCGCACGTATGCCACATCCAGGCGCCCGTCGGCGAGCATGGCGGGTATTTGGTTCATGGGCGCTTCGGTCAACACGATATCGACCTTCGGGCGAAATCGCCGAAAGCCCTTAACCGCCTTCTGCATCACGCCCGCAAATGCCGCGGATGCGATGTATCCGATCTGAATCCGCCCCACTTCGCCACGATCGGCAAGCTGCGCGAGCTCACGCCCGCGTGTGAGACAAGCGAGTGCCGCGATCGCCTCCGGCAAATACGCCTCCCCCGCCGCAGATAGCGATACGGTGCGTTTGGTTCGATGAAAGAGCCGAACCTGCAGGAGCTTTTCGGCTTCTTGGACCTGCTTGGTCAGGTAAGGAGGCGCCACCCCAAGCTCTTCAGCCGCTTGAGCGAAGTGAAGATGCTTGGCAACGGCTATGAAGCACCGCACGTGGCGTAACTCGATCTTCGTCGTATTAATCATTAAGTGAATATTTCGCTAGCTTTTTGGCATCGACCAGAAATGGCACGATGATTAATATTCCTTCTCTTGAATTCATGAAATGGTAATCAGATGTCGACAGTGGATCAACCGCGACGGACGGGAGAGGGTGGGGCGGCGGAAATTCAGCCTGCCGGTGTCGCCTCAGTCGAGCCAGCGCAGTCAACGCAGTCAGCGTCGGCGAAGCGCTCGGGCGGGTCGCGGCGCTTCGTCCTGGCCACGGCGTCCGCCACCTGTGCGCTTATCGTATTGGACACCAACGTGGTGGCGGTGTCGTTGCCATCGATTGCGCGATCCTTCCACGCCGGATTTGCCGATGTGGAATGGGTGGTGAGCTCCTACATGGTCGCCTTCGCATCTTGTTTGCTTCCGATGGGGGCGATGGCCGATCGCTACGGGCGCAAAAAGATGATGATTTTGGGCCTGCTCGTCTTTGCATTGGCGTCACTCGGATGCGGCCTTGCACCATCCGTGTCCATGTTGAACACTGCGAGGGCCATCAAAGGAGTGGGCGCATCGATGCTGCTCACCGCCGCGCTTGCCGTCATCGCCAACACATTTCCCGACGCGAGAGACCGCACCCGCGCGTGGGCGATTTGGGGAACGACGATGGGGATGGCAACGACGGTGGCTCCGCTCGTTGGCGGAGTGATCACGCAGTGGATCGGGTGGCGATGGATCTTTCTGCTGAACCTGCCGGTGTGTGCCGTGTTGGCTGCCTGCGCTTTACGTTCCATCGCGGAATCGCGCAATCCCGATGCAGGCCCCGTCGATGTCCTGGGCAGCGTGCTCTTCGGCACGGGTCTGGCCGTGGGCATATGGGCACTTATCGGCACGCAGAACGAGGGTTGGCATAGCCTGCCAACCGTGCTGCGATTCACCGGTTGTGCAGCGGCGCTCGTGTGTTTCGTCAAGACCGAAAAGCGCCGTCCGCACGCAATGGTGGATCTTTCGTTGTTTTCACAACCGCGCTTCGTGGCCGCCGTCCTAAGCATGTTCGGTTATGCGGCCTGTGCGCAAGTCATGATGACGTTTTTGCCGCTGTATCTTCAAAATGCATTCGAATGGTCCGCGGTGTGGGCCGGCGCCGGCATGCTGCCATTCGCGCTCGCAATGATCTGCGGCCCGTTCGTCGGCACCCGGCTTGGGCGCCACCAGTCGAGTGAATCCGTGCTCACTGTCGGCCTTGCGCTCGTCGGAGCGGGAAACCTCCTGACGGCGCTTGTTGCCGCTCACCGGCAGTACGAATGGGTTGCGATCGGAATGATCGTGACGGGGTTCGGAGCGGGGATACTCAACGGCGAAACTCAGAAGGCGATCATGGCACGCGTGCCGGCTCACCGCACGGGTATGGCTTCGGGCATCAGCACGACAACCCGGTTTACAGCGATTGTGACGTCGGTTGGGGTGCTGGGGGCGGTGCTGTCGTGGCGAACGCAATCCGTAATGGATCAGCACTTGAACGCTGCGATGGGGCTTGGAGGGCAGGTTGATCGGGCGTTCATGTCTAATCTGCTGGCAGGCGATATCGTGCATGCCATGTCGCGCGTTGCACCTGATGCTCGAGCTGCGCTCGAGAACATGGCGTCGGCCAGTTTTGCGGGCGGATTTGCTGCCGCGCTGGCATTTGCCGGTGGTCTCGCGCTCATCGTGGGCTGTCTGGTGCAAATACTGTCCGGCCGCGGACGTGGCGTGGACGGACGGGAGAATTCGCGTACGTGAGATACGTCGATTCGGTAGCCCAACCCCGTACGCCAATTCGCCACGTCGATTCGGCCGTCACTGTATTGCTCTGAGCCGAGCCGATCAGCTGCCGTAAAAAATGTTGCAAAAGCTTACCGGGTCCGTACATTCCGCTGGATTGCTGGTAGTCGCTCTTTTGCCGGAAGCTGACGAACCGGTAGCGGAGGCGCCCCCGACTGCGTCTTGGTCGGGCTGCGCCTCCTGCGCGGCGACTTTTGCCTCCGCGGCCTGGATGTCCGCCGGATAGTTGGGATCATCACCGAGCGCCGGGTTGTAGCCGGCTTTCTCGATGCGAACCAGGTCCGCGACTACCTGAGCGCGCGTGAGCGGGGTGGGTGCAGGCGTTTGGGCGAAGGTTAGCGCTGGGCTGGCAAGCGTACCAAGGACAACGGTTAGGCAAAGCAGCGTTTTCATGATGTTGATCCTTTAGGGTGAGTCGAGTGAAAGGCAATACGCGACCATCAGCTGCCGAAGTACGGCGCCGCCCTACGCATCTTGGATTGGTGCCGCCGGGGGTACGATTGAGTCGTTACTCGCCGTGGCGACCGCCACCCCGAGATGGAAATGGGCTGATCGCGCAATGAATATCCATTTGGTACTCCTAAGTAATGAACGATGTGGCCGGCGGGAAAAGTCGGTCGTGAATCAACGATAACCTCGTCTAGGTGAACCCGCTTCTTGCGGCGTTTATTCCCGTCGTTGTGGATATCTTTCGCTACTGAGACGATACGGCCCCCCGTACTATCAGTGCGACATCAACACGGGAACCGAGTCATCAAGCCGTAACTGCTGTCGGTGTTGGCGCGATGTGCCCGACGCTGCCAGGAATCATGAGGACCGGACAGCGAGATGAGCGACTGAAGCAGGACGTGAAGATGAACTGCTCTCTCG
>JAXDQB010000557.1:0-7528 GCA_034668065.1 Paraburkholderia sp. | reverse complement strand
ACCATTCTGAAGCGTACCACCGGCTTTAACTACAACATGTTCATGATCGGTAGCTCGGCTTATAACTCGACGGTGTATTCCAACGACAGTATCGTGGGCTGTAACTTTGTCGGCGCAAACACGGCTGCCCCTGCCTTTTATTACAACGACGCCCGGCATTACGATATTCCCGTGGAAACCTATGGTGTAGTCAGTAACTTCTTCTTAGCCGGCAACAGCTTCAAACAGTTCTTCGGCCAGTCTATGTTCCAGACTTACTCGCCGACGAACGGTGGCTCAGGCGACGTCATCGAGTACAACACCTTTGCAAGCTGCGGTTATTACGGCCCCGTGTTCGATGCACATACCAATGGCTACATTGGGCACAACCAACTCGTTGATTGCGCGATTGGCGTTGAGAACGACAACACCAGCCAGGCAACAGGCAATAACATCATCGAGTACAACACGATTGGCGTTGTGTACGGGTATGGCGCGACCGATATGCAATCCAGTGCCATGCTGACTGGTGGGGTTACGCAAGGGGTCAACTACTCAACCAACATCGTGCGCAACAACGTCATCTCCGGCACGAGCAATGGTTTAGGTTTCCTTGGCAAGAAACTGCCGACCCGGCTCCTTAACGGCTCTAGCTGGGGCAACGTTCCTCACCCGGCGCAGTATTTGAACAACACTTGCGGCACGGGTTGTATCTTCACGCCGTAACTGTTCGTCTTCGGGGATGAAGCGCATCGTCCCCGATCTTTATCTCGAGTGGGTTGTTATAGTGCGAGACGCCGGAGAATGGCGTTTCGCACTTTTTGCTTTGCGCGGCTCCAAGGGCGTTGATTTTGTCCCCGTTCATGTGGAGCGCTTATTAGTGTCTCCTCGATCGCTAGCCGATGGGCGCCTCGTGCGTCGCTTGATCAGCTTGATGAAAGAGAAAGCGCAATGGCCAGGTCCGTTGTTGACGCCGGATGCGCGCGCACGCCTCTTCCGGGCACTATCGCCGCCGAACACTTCGCGAAACAGCACGTCCACGACGGCGAGTAGCCCGAGGCCGACCACGAGGATGAAGGCAACCAGGCCGATGATTCGTATGACGTCCATTACGCTGTACTCCGACTGGAGTGATATTCAACACGCAAAACGCGGTCCATTCTCGCTCGCCTTTTTTCGATGCAGCGCAGATGCGTTCTCTACTGGATCACTTTGCATCCCTTGCCGCAGGAATTTTGCAGATACCGCGCCGCGCCGCCGCTCGCCTTCTGCCAAATGATGCTGGGCAAAGTCGAGACGGTAGTGCTGTCTGCCCCCGTCACCTCGTTGTAACGCACGATGTTTGTCGAGTAATTGGCGTCGCCGGCGGTGCCGCCCGTCAACAACACCGCGGCGCCCATGTCGGGCGCACCGTAACCATGAACTGCTGTGAGTCGGTTGTATTCGATGATGTTGCCTCCGCTCATTTGCTTCGGATTGTCATTCTCTACACCGACCGCACAGTCGATCAGCACATTATGTCCGATGTAACCGTTTCGGTGGGCGACGAACACAGCGCCATAGTAGCCGCAACTTTGGAAGCGGTTGTACGCGATGATGTCGCCACTGCCCCCATCAACCGCGCCATAAGTCTGAAACATCGCTTGTCCGAAGAACCGGCTGAACGAATTGCGGATCAAGGTGAAATTGCTGACCCGATCTCGCGTTTCCACTGGAATGTTGTAATGCCGGGCGTCGTCCAGGAAAAAGCGCGGCGCGACCGTGTTTGATCCGACGAATGTGCAGTTCGCAATGCTGTCGCCTGTTAGTGCGCCCCCTTCGGGCGACTCGATCTCGAACATACTTTGCGCGTAAGGATTCGTCTGCTTGAGCGTTGTGCCGGGCGAACATTCGAGATGCCGGTGGCTGACAGTGATCTTGACCGTTCGGTTAATCACGCAAATACCGGGCGGCACCTTGACGTCGCCCGCATTCAGCGCAGCTTGGAACGCGGCCGAATCGTTAGTCTTGCCGTCGCACCTTGCGCCGAATGCGAGTGGACTTACGGGGTTGACGAGCGGCGGCGCGGTAATTTTGGCCGCGGCAGGAGATGCGACATATGGGCTTGCGATCGGGTGAGCGATCGGCGCGTTGGCATTATCGGCAAGTAATTGCCATGACAGCCCCGCAAGCAAACCCGCCAACAGGATGATTGAAAGCCGGTAAGCGATCTTCATGACAGTTGACTCCATCGGTTAATCCGCGGGCCAGAAGCGAGTAGCATGGCGCTTCGCAAATGAATTGGCGCTGGTTGCGCTTAACCCGCAACACAGTAAAGCGGGGTGACCGACAACCCCAACCTCGACATTATTCGCGATAGCACTGCGCCCCTGAAACAGGGGCCGCTTGCTTGAGGCGCATCCTACCACCACTGGAGTGGGAGACTGTGGCTCCCTCTAGAAGTCTTCACCGAACTTTTGCATGCGACGTAACGTCACCGGGAAGAAGCGAATCGACCGATTCTTCCGTGCATTCGAGTGGCTGCAGCTCGGCTTCGGTGTCAGCGCACTACCCTAGTTGTTATACATGAGCCCAATTAAGCTTCAGTGCGCCTGCTCGCTCAAGACAAGCGCGACTCTGTTCGAATTTGCCTGCCTCCTGCAGCACCATGCCGAGAATGTTCCACCCTGGCACGAGATTCGGATCCTTGGCCACCGCGCGACGGGCCGCCGCTTCTGCTTCGGCGAGCAAACCCTTGCGGCGATACAAGTCGGCAAGATTGCTCGAATAAACGGCAGGCGCAAGTGGAGGAAGGCAGGCTTGGTGCAGGTGATCGATCGCCAAGTCGAGGTGGCCCCGCGCGGACGCCATAAGCCCCAGCAAGTGCAGTGCATCCGCTTGGCCCGGCCAGACGGCCAAAACACGTCGGCAAAGCTTTTCGGCTTCATCGGCTTCGCCGGCATTTAAATGTATTCGGGCGCGCCGCAGCGCGTCCGGAATGCTGAACGTCTCTGACGCCACTGCGTTTAACATGGCTGCTCCTGCCCGATGCGATGAATCCGTCCACGAGCCAAGCCGGAACGCGCGGCGCTTAGCTCATGCCCCTGCGCTATTCGATGCTTTTGTCGATATCGCTCCAAGCGGTTAAGTTTATGGTGCACCGGCCGGCGGAATTGACCATGCGTCTCAGTGTCCTGGCACGCCACAACGCAAACGTTTGGCTACTGGTTGCCAGTCAGGATCATCCCGGAATGCTTGACGACTGTTTCTGCTTCGCATATGGTCAGTCGGTTTTTCAACCGCTCTCTTCGTCGCACCTCCCCCATGCCATATCGTCTGATTTCGTCCGGCGAGACCGCTGGCGCGCCTAAAAGCCGCATCGTCCATAGCCGATTTAACGTTTTGGATGCGCCGCCGCGCAAACAATTGCTGGCGTGGCGCGAGCGGGTCGGCCACGTTATCGACGTAGTGCCGTCACGCGCGCAGATCGAGCTGCCTTTTCGCGGTTGCATCGAGCGTTTTGAACTCGGCGAACTCGTCTTCACCGACTGCTACACCGACGAGATGCTGCTCGAACGCTCCATTGCCCGCATTTCGCGCGACAGCGTCCGCAGCTTTGTTTTTCAGCTCTTTCTTGAGGGCGGAGCGCAGCCCCTGGGCTTGCACTCGGCTAAGCGGCAAGGCACACCCTGCCACGGGGGCATTCTGGCGATGGATATGAACCAGCCCGTCCGCATGCTGCGGCACGCCTGCCACGTACTCACACTTTTCGTGCCGGGTTCGCTGCTTCAAGACGTGTTTCCCGATCCCGCCGCCATTCATGGCCGCGTGATCGGCCCGGAAAAACCGATGGCGCGCCTAATCATAGAACGCGCAGCGGCGCTCGCACGCAGTATCGGCACTATGCCGGCCGAAGACACCGACCGCAGTTTGAGAGCACTCGCGCAACTCATTGTGGAAGCATTCGGGCAGGAAGCCGGACTGAGCGGCAACACCCGGGCAATTGCACGTGCAGCGATGTACGATCGGGTGCGCCGCTTTGTGCACGCCCATCTGCAGGACTCCGAACTAACTCCGGAAGGTGTGCTCGATGCGCTCGGCTTGCCGCGCGCATCGATGTATCGTTTGTTTCAAACGGAAGGCGGACTTGGCGCATACATCCGCCATCTTCGTTTGCGGGCCGCCGCCGACGATCTCATTCGATTTCCTTCGATTCCGGTGAAGGACATTGCCTACTCGGTGGGTTTTAAAAGCGCGTCCGATTTCACACGCGCCTTTCGCCGGGCGTACGACGTCGCGCCGAATGAAATTCGCCTGGCCACAGGACTGAATTCCGACGCGCATTGAGCAAACAGCCAAAGCCGTTATGCCACCCGGCGCTTTTCCTTCAAGCCGAGCACGGCGCCGGCGCTCAACAGGCAACACGGCGCCACATACCAGGCGATCGACACCGGATCGCCCGTCCACTTGATCAAGGCCGTCACGACGAGGGGCGCAGTGCCACCGAATAAACCAGCGCCGAGCGCGTAGGACGTGCCGCGGCCCGTTGCGCGAACATGCCGCGGCAGCGCTTCAAGCACAAGGACCGCCGAGACGCAGCCGCCTAATGCCACGATCGCCGTCATGCAGGAAACGCCGACCAGCAAGGCTGTAGCAGTGCCTATCCGGGTGATGAGAAGAAAAATCGGATAAACGGCAAGCGCGCCGCCTACCGCTGCGGCGAGCAACAGCGGCTTGCGGCGAGGCATTTTGTCGATGAGCAAGCCCGACAGCGGCGACAGCGCTATCAACAGCACGGCCGATATTGCCGTCGAAAGAAATCCCGTGACCAGAGGCATGTGAATCACGTGGCTCATGTAATTCGGCATGTAAAGGACAACCGCGTAAAGCGGGACCGTGGTACAGCACGTGAGCAGCGTCGCCAAAACGAGCGTCCTGCCATGGTGCCGAAAGAGTTCACGGATGGGTTCATACGCCTTGCCCCCGGGCATGCGTGAATAACGAGCATCAGCATCGAATAATTGGCGCCTTGCGTAGTAGCTCAAAGCCACCAGCGGTATGCCGACGGCAAACGCGATACGCCAGCCCCACGCCGAGAGTTGGGAGGGCGAAAGCAAACCGCTGACGAGCACTGCGACCAACGCCCCGAGCAAAGGGGCCAAGCCATTGCCCGCCAACTGACAACTGACGAAGTAGCCGCGCCGCGATAGCGGCACGGCCTCTATCATGAAGGCCGAACTCGGGCCGATTTCGCCCCCCGCTGCCACACCTTGCAAAATACGTCCAGCCAAGACAATCACCGGCGCTGCGATGCCGAAGGTGGCATAGGGAGGACACAGCGCTATGGCCGCCGTGCCGAGCGTTGCAATCCAGCAAGTGGCGACAAGTGCCTTGCGCCGCCCGAAACGGTCTGCATATGCGCCGATCACCAGGGCGCCTACAGGGCGGACCCAAAAGCCGACGCCGAAGGCAATTGCGGCAAACAAGGCAGCCTTTGTTGCGCCGGCGAAAGCGAAAAACTGGCCTCCGATGATTGCGGCGAACAGCCCGAATACGATGACGTCGAATAGCTCCAGCCCATTGACGAGCGCGGTAGCGATGACGATCTTCAGAATTCGCGTGCTGTCGTTGAGGGGGGGCGACGCATCGTTTTGCCGAGTGGAAGCGGGGTTTTCAATGCGGTCACCGGCAATTGGGTCCGGGCTGTCATAGTGCATAACGATGGTTCTTGCTTTTACGGCGCTGTGTGGGTGCGCAGTCTAGCTGCGCACGAATTATGCGTCTATAGCTCGATGCCGCGGACAACCCCATCTCATACCCAAATCGCGAATTGCGCTCGGGAACCGATCGGTATAATTCGGCATCTTCTTTCATGCCCCGGCCATGCTCAGCTTCGCGCTCGGTTTTCTCGTCTCGCTCCTCGTTACGCTGCTGATCGTGCGCTATGCGCACCTGCACGAAAAATTCTCAACCGACAGCGACTTGGCCGGCGTGCAGAAATTCCACGTTCGGCCCGTGCCGCGGGTGGGCGGCATTGGCATCGTCATCGGGCTGCTCGTGTCGACGCTGCAACTCCACGGCCCCTATCCGGCTGTCTCGCGCGGCATTCTCGCGCTCATTGCGTGTGGCATTCCGGCCTTCGCTTCGGGTTTGATCGAAGACCTCACAAAGCGCGTGTCGCCCACCGTGCGGCTAGTCGCAACGATGGGCGCCGCCGCCCTCGCCTACTTCACGCTGAACATTGCCGTGGTGCGCATCAGCGTGCCGCCGCTTGATTTCCTGCTTTCGTACGCGATTGTGTCGGGCGTTGTCACCGTGCTCGCCGTCGCAGCGCTTGCCAATGCCGTCAATATCATCGACGGCTTCAACGGCCTCGCTTCGATGGTCGCCATGTTGATGTTCGCCTCGCTCGCGTACGTGGCTTTCCGCCTGTCCGATCCGATCGTGCTGTCCGCATCGCTGATCATGATGGGGGCAGTGCTGGGCTTTTTCATCTGGAACTTCCCGGCCGGGCTGATTTTTCTCGGTGACGGCGGCGCTTATTTCATCGGCTTCATGCTGGCCGAACTGGCGATTCTGCTCGTCATGCGGCATCGTGAGGTATCGGCCTGGTACCCGGTGCTGCTCTTTGTCTATCCAATCTTCGAAACCTGCTTTTCGATCTATCGGAAGAAGTTCGTCCGTGGGATCTCGCCGGGAATTCCGGACGGCGTGCATTTGCATATGCTCGTCTACAAGCGGCTCATGCGATGGGCTGTGGGTGCGAAGACGGCGCGCGAGATCACGCGGCGCAATTCGTTGACTTCGCCTTATTTATGGCTGCTTTGTTTGATTGGCGTGATTCCGGCGACTCTGTTCTGGCAGCACACCGTGCATTTGTTCGCCTTTGTTGTGGTGTTTGCGCTTACGTATGTGTGGCTCTATGTGAGCATCGTGCGGTTTAAGTCGCCGAGGTGGCTTGTGGTGCGGCGCGGGCAGCGACGGCGGTGAGCGGGACATCCGGCGATTTGCGCCCACCCACGCTCACTTCTGTACGATCTTCCACATCAGTGAGAACGTGTTGGCTCCTTTGTCGACGTAGTTGAGCGATCGGCAATTGTTCGAAAGCGGATCGCACGAAATGCTTAGCGTTGTCTTGTCCGCAAAAGTGATGTTGACTCTCCTTGCTGTTGGGTCCGGTTGCTTCTCGGGAACGTCGTAGACGAAGGGGTACGTCTGGCGCGTGGTGCCGGAATGATCCCCAAGCACGATGAGTACACCGGAATTCGATGGCCTGGGATCGAACCGCAGTTCGGCCGTGTCCGCTGTTTGAGTTGTGCCGCCCATCACGATAGGCGTGCCGAAGGTCCCTGCGAGGGCGCTTACGGAAAGTGACATGACCGCTGCGAAAACGGTGATTTTCTTCTTGGTCATTTTTACTATTACTTGAGATTGGGACCGCATCGGGTAAAGAGCCGCGAGCCGATCCTTATGAGCGCGCGTAGGGCGCTGCACAACGGTCGCAAGACGCGGACTCCGCCGCCTTGCTAGCGCCGTCTAAGAAGCGGAGCGAATGCTCGAAGCGGGTGAT
>JAXDQB010000556.1:0-6716 GCA_034668065.1 Paraburkholderia sp. | reverse complement strand
TCATCAAAGAGAATAGTCTGCGGGGGGCGCCCCGCGAGCCAATATCAAGATCGTTTGGCCAGCCGCCATTGTAAACGCCCGCGTCGTCCTGCCTAGCTCAGATGGACGTCCGGCTTCAATCGTTGGGTGCGAACAACGTGCGATTGCGCGCCGCACGCCTCGGCGCTCCCGCCCATGCCATGCGCGTCAGCCGACTGGACGAGCAATTTCAAGACAAGTTCGGGTTAGAATCCCGGCTTCGGGGAAAGCAGCAAAAGCCAGGATTGCAGGTAACAGCGAGGCAGTGTAGGCGAATCGCGCAGTGTGAAGCTTGGCGGTGTGTTACCTGCCTGTAACAATGTAAATTTTCTGAAAGCCTGTGCGCCGCAACAATTATGGCGGCGGGATAATCAGCACCCGCTGAGCCCCCGGGCGTCAGCCCGAATCGGTTTCCGTTGCGGTCAACGGCTCCCTTAGATGTGCGTTTATACGGTGGCCCAATGTCGGCGTGACCGACAGCGTAGGCCGAATGGAATTCCGAAGCGAAGTGCCGCAGCGCTTTTTGAGAGACGACGGCAAGACAGCGCGAATGTCGCACTTTGCGGGCGATTCGCTTTTCGATAACGGCAGTCATCTTTTGCCTGATTTTTCACTAGGAGTCCATCGCTATGCGGATCGCTCAAATCGCTCCTTTGCATGAGGCGGTTCCCCCGAAGTTCTATGGCGGGACGGAACGCGTGGTTTCGTACTTGACCGAAGCCCTGGTCGAACTCGGGCACGACGTGACGCTGTTCGCAAGCGGCGATTCAAAAACTTCGGCAAAGCTTGAGGCGTTCTGGCCTCAGGCGCTGCGGCTCGACCCGTCGATTCGCGACACGATGGCGCCCCATATGCTGCTGCTCGAGGAAGTGCGCCGCCGGGCCGATCAGTTCGACATCCTGCATTGTCATATCGACTACTACCCGTTCTCGCTGTTTTCGCGCCAGCCCACGCCGCACCTGACAACGATGCACGGCCGTCTCGATCTGCCCGAACTGCAGCCGATCTTCAACACGTTCAGCGACGTGCCGGTGGTTTCGATCTCGGACAACCAGCGCGTGCCGTTGCCGCAGGCGAACTGGCTGTCCACGGTCTATCACGGGCTGCCTGAGAATCTGCTCACGCCGCTGGCCGACACCAAGCCAGGCTACCTCGCGTTCCTCGGCCGTATTTCGCCTGAGAAGCGTGTCGACACGGCTATCCGCATCGCCGAGAAGGCCGGCATGCCGATCAAGATCGCGGCGAAACTCGACAAGGCCGATCGCGCTTATTACGAAGAGCACATCAAGCCGCTGATGTCGCTGCCGCACGTCGAATACATCGGCGAAATCAGTGAAGCCGAAAAAGGGGCGTTCCTTGGCGGTGCGCACGCTCTCCTGTTTCCGATTGACTGGCCGGAGCCGTTCGGCCTCGTGATGATCGAGTCGATGGCTTGCGGCACGCCAGTGATCGCGTTCAACCGCGGCTCCGTGCCCGAAGTGATCGAAAACGGCGTTTCGGGCTTCGTGGTCGAGGACGAGCTTTCCGCCGTCGCGGCCGTCAACCGCCTGCACACGCTGCCGCGTGAAACGGTGCGCAAGGCATTCGAGGCGCGCTTCACGTCGAAGGTGATGGCGCTCAACTACGTCGCTTCGTACGAAAATCTGCTGCATCAGAAGCGCCGCACGGTGCTGCGCGAAGTCGCGGCCGGCTAAGCGCCGCGGCATCCCGCCGGCAGGGTTCGCGCCCCGGCGGGTTGCAGTTGCACGGCTTTCGCCCTGTCTGCCCACGCGGCCGGCGGGGCGTTTGTGTTTTTTTTATGATCGCAATCGATGTAATGCCGCAAGTCGTGCGGGTAAGTTCATATAATGGCGCTGCCGCAGCAAGTCCGTCGATTTCGAGGAGGCCGATTTGACGAGAGCCCAACCCGTGCGGGAGACCGCGGCGCCTGGCGCCGGCATTATCTTCGCGCTGCGCGCGACCGGCCTCGTCCTGCTCGTGCGCTGGCTGTATTCGATGTCGCAGATGGGCTACGGCGCGTCATTCTCAGCGATGGTGTCGTCGCCGTGGGCATCCATCAACGCCGTTTTCCTGTTTCTGTTGATCGTGCTGCCTGGCGCACAGGCACGCGCTGAGCGCCCGTTCCACCCGCTCCCGCAATGGCTGCGCCAGGCGCTGCGGTTTTTTGCGTTCCTCGGGCTGCTGTTCGCGCTTTGGTCGATCGGCGTCTTTGTGTGGGCCGCTGGGGGGCGCCGAACCCTGCACGCCATCGCGGAGACGAATGGCTGGCTTGTCGCTGCGCCGGCGCTCTATGCAGCCGTGCTGTGGATCTGCCGGCCGCGTGCGCTTTGGCGCACGAATTTCGCGGCCCGGCGTTTCGCGATCGCGCGCTACGCCGTCGCACTCGATCCGGTGACACGCACGGTCGTCGTCTGGGCCGAGAGCCGCAAGCTCGGCCAGTATGACGCGCGGGAGCTGTCGTTGAAGTGGCCCTCGGCCGAGTCGCTCGAGCCGGCGCATGCGCTGCCCGAGGGAGCCAGGTTTTCGGTCTCGCATTTATCGTCTGGCGCAGCCCCGACTATTTCGGTTGCGTCCGCCCGCTCTGCCGCGGATTCTGCTGAGTCTGCCACGTCTGCCACCGCGTCGTCCGACGCGGTGCGCCGCGGGCCGGGCGCGTTCGCACGCGCGCCGCGGGCGAGCGTGCGAACTGCTCGCCGTTCGCACGTCGAGCTACTGTGGGACTCTCCCGCCGCGGCCGGGCACAATCGACAAACCGTGTTTCGCGTCGCGCTGACGACCGAGGGCGATCGCGCCGCTGCGCGCGCGCTCGATGCGAGGCTGAGCGAGGTGTAAGCGGGCTTTCGGACCGGCGACGCAGCGCGCCCGTTCGAGCCGGACTATCATTGCAGCCCTGATGCGCCGTTTATCTCGAAAATGGCGGCGCGAGCCGATCGATCGAGCGCGTACGCGTTCGAACGCACGCCAAAGAGGACTGCCCCATGACTTCCGGAGTTATCCGCATCCGCGGAGCTCGTCAGCACAATCTCAAAAATATCGATCTCGATCTGCGCACCGGCGAGATGGCCGTGGTGACGGGGCCGTCTGGCTCAGGCAAATCGAGCCTCGTCTTCGATACGCTCTATGCCGAAGGACAACGCCGCTATGTCGAGACGTTCAGCGCCTACGCTCGGCAGTTCCTCGACCGGATGGACCGGCCGCAGGTGGACCGCGTAGACGGCGTACCGCCTGCCATTGCAATCGATCAGACCAACCCTGTGCGCAGTTCGCGCTCGACGGTCGGCACAATGACGGAGCTCAACGATCATCTGAAGCTGCTCTATGCTCGCGCGGCGCAGCTTTTCGACAAGGTGACCGCCCAGCCTGTGCGCCACGACACGCCCGAGACGATTTACGCCGAACTCGCGGCACGCACGGCAGGCAGCGATCCGCGTGTCGTCGTCACGTTTCCCGTCGAACTGCCGGAGAGCGCAAGCGCGGGCGAAATCGGCGAATGGCTTTCGGCAAGTGGTTACACCCGCGTGCAGGCTGAGCGCGAGCAGCCGTCAGCGACGGGCGTGCGCAAGGTGCTCGACGTGGTGGCGGACCGGTTTCGCGTGCAGAAGACCGAGAAGGTGCGCGTGGTGGAGGCGATCGAAGCATCATTGAAGCGTGGCGCAGGGCGCGTCAACGTCTACGTGCTGCCGGAAGCGTCGGGTGCATCCGGTGCGTCGGGTGCGTCCGATTCGGCGGACGTCCCCGCGCAGCAAGCGACCGGACCGCAGATCTGGCGCTTTTCGAGTGGGCTGCATTGTCCCGACAGCGACCTGCGCTATGCCGAGCCGCAGCCGGGCCGTTTCTCGTTCAACTCAGCCTACGGCGCCTGCGATGCGTGCCGCGGCTTCGGCCGCGTGATCGGTGTCGATCTCGGGCTCGTGATTCCGGACGCGCGAAAGACGCTCGCGGGCGGTGCGGTCAAGCCAATGCAGACGCCGGCCATGAAGGAGTGCCAGGACGATTTGATGCGCTATGCGGCCCGGGCCGGTGTGCGCACGGGCAAGCCGTGGTCCGAACTCACCGATGCCGAGCGCGATTGGGTGATCGACGGCTCGCCCGATTGGGGCGGTGACTGGCAGCGCGAGTGGTACGGCGTGCGGCGTTTTTTCAGCTATCTCGAATCGAAGGCGTACAAGATGCACATCCGTGTGCTCTTGTCGAAGTACCGAAGCTATACGCCCTGCGAGACGTGCGGCGGCGCGCGGCTGAAGACTGAATCGCTGCTTTGGCGCCTCGGCACGAAAGAAAATGCCGACACGGTGCTCGCGCCCGAATTACGCTTCCTGCCGCGCGGCGCTGATTGGACGCGGGCGCAGCTCGCGGTGCTGCCCGGCTTGACGGTGCACGATCTGATGCTGCTGCCCATCGAGCGCATTCGTCAGTTTTTCGATACGCTGACCTTGCCGAGCGCGTTGCTGGACGATGCGTTGAAGCTATTGATCGCCGAAGTGCGCACGCGTCTGAAATATCTTTGCGACGTGGGGCTCGGCTATCTGACGCTCGATCGCCAGAGCCGCACGCTTTCCGGCGGGGAAGTGCAGCGGATCAACCTGACGACGGCACTTGGCACCTCGCTCACGAAGACGCTCTTCGTGCTCGACGAGCCGAGCATCGGCCTGCATCCGCGCGATTTGAACCGCATCGTGGAGGCGATGCATCGCCTGCGCGATGCGGGCAACACGCTCGTCGTCGTCGAGCACGATCCGTCTGTCATGCTGGCCGCCGATCGTTTGATCGACATGGGGCCGGGGCCGGGCGAGCGCGGCGGGGCGATCGTCTACGATGGCAGGCCTGCCGACATCCGCACCGCGCCCACGCTGACCGGGGACTATCTAGGCGGGCGCCGGCACGTGGCCGACGCGACGCACTGGATTGCGCGGCCCGTCGATGCGACGACGCCACGCATCGTGCTCGAAGGCGCGAGCGAACATAATTTACTCGACGTGACAGTCGAAATACCGCTCGAACGGCTCGTTTGCGTGACAGGCGTGTCGGGCTCCGGCAAATCGACACTGATCCAAGATGTGCTTCACCCCGCGCTCGCGCGTCAGCTCGGGCAGGCAACGGAGACGCCAGGCGCGCACCGCCGTCTTGTCGGGGCGGAAATGATCGACGACGTGGTTTTCGTCGACCAATCGCCGATCGGCAAGACCGCGCGCTCGAACCCCGCGAGCTATGTCGGCGCTTTCGATGAGATCCGCAAGCTTTTTGCCAAGGCGCCGCTCGCGCAGCAGCGCGGCTATACGGCAGGCACGTTCAGCTTCAACTCCGGCGACGGGCGGTGCCCGACCTGCGGGGGCTCGGGCTTCGAGCATATCGAGATGCAGTTCCTGTCCGATGTGTATCTGCGCTGTCCCGACTGCGACGGCAGGCGATATCGCGCCGAAGTGCTCGAGGTTACGATCGAGCGAGGTAGCCCTTTGCGCGCGCTCTCGGTTGCCGACGTGCTCGAATTGACGGTCAGCGAAGCGGTCGCGCTATTCGCCGACGATGCCGACGTACTGCGCGTGGTGCAACCGATCGTCGACGTCGGGCTCGAGTATGTGAAGCTCGGCCAGCCCGTGCCCACACTATCGGGCGGCGAGGCGCAGCGGCTCAAGCTTGCGGGGTTTCTCGCGGAGACGGCTGCGAAGAAGGGCGAGAAGAAGGGCGAGAAGAAGGGCACCGCACCTGCGCCGGGCGGGCGGCTTTTCATGTTTGATGAGCCTACGACGGGCCTGCATTTCGACGACATTGCCAAGCTGATGCGTGCGTTCGGCAAGCTGCTTGCGCGAGGGCACTCGCTGCTTGTCATCGAACACAATCTTGACGTGGTGAGCGCGGCAGACTGGCTCATCGATCTCGGCCCGGAAGGGGGCGACGCCGGCGGCGAGGTGGTGATCGCCGGCACGCCCGAGGACGTGAAGGCGTGCGCCGCGTCGCACACGGGCCGGGCGCTTTTGCAGTATGAGGCGGCGCTCGGCACGGCGGCCGACGCGCAAGCCGGCCTGCCGCTGCAGACGGCGCTGGCGGCCGCGCGCGCGCGGCGGGCGGTGGAAGGCGAGGACGTTATCCGTATCGTCAACGCGCGCGAGCACAACCTCAAGGCGCTGCACGTGGACATTCCCCACGGCAAGTTCAGCGTGGTGACGGGTGTGTCTGGCTCGGGCAAGTCGACGCTTGCCTTCGACATTCTTTTTCATGAGGGCCAGCGCCGCTATCTGGAATCGCTCAACGCCTATGCACGCTCGATCGTGCAGCCAGCCGGACGGCCGGAGGTCGATGCCGTCTACGGCATTCCGCCGACCGTCGCGATCGAGCAGCGGCTCTCGCGCGGCGGCAGAAAAAGCACCGTCGCGACGACATCCGAAGTCTGGCATTTTCTGCGGCTGCTGTATGTGAAGCTCGGCGTTCAGCATTGCGTGCACGACAGCGCGGCTGTCACGCCGCAGAGCATCGAGTCGATCGCTGCGCAACTGCTGCGCGACCATGCGGGCGAGCATGTGGGCTTGCTCGCCCCGCTCGTCGTGAATCGCAAGGGCATCTATACCGATTTGGCGAAGTGGGCGAAGGCGCGCGGCAACACGCATCTGCGCGTCGACGGTGAATTCGTTCCCGTCGATCCATGGCCGAAGCTCGAGCGGTTCCGCGAGCACACGATCGAACTGCCGGTGGCCGATTTTGTC
>JAXDQB010000555.1:0-3611 GCA_034668065.1 Paraburkholderia sp. | reverse complement strand
TCGAGCTTCTTATGGCCGAGCATGACCTGAATCAGGCGGATATCAACCTTCTGTTCCAGTAGATGAGTGGCAAAGCTATGGCGCAAGGTGTGCATGGACACGCGCTTGTCGATTCCCGCGGCCTCGGCAGCCGCATGGATCGCCCGGTTGAGTTGGCGGGTGCTGAGCGATTCAATCGGGTTGAGCCCGGGAAAGAGCCAGCCACCGTCGAGCATCTTGCCTTGGGCTCGGGCGACTCGCCACCAGACCCGCAGTCGCTCAAGCAGGATCGGTGAAAGCATGGCATATCGATCCTTCTGACCTTTGCCCTGCTCAACGCGCAGCGTCATGCGCTGGCTATCGATGTCATCGACCTTCAAGGCCACCACTTCGCTGGCGCGTAATCCTGTGCCATAGGCTACTGCGAGCGCTGTCTGATGCTTTAGGTTTCCAGCCGCCGCGATCAGTCGGCCCGCTTCGTCGCGGCTGAGTATGACGGGCAAGGTACGGGGTAAATAAACCGGACGCATCTTTGCCATCAACGCCTCTTGACCGAGCGTCGTGCCGAAGAAGAACTTCAAGCCCGTGATCGACCCGTTCTGGGAAATCGGCGACACGCCGTGGTCAACCAGATGCAGTTGATAGCGTCGCAAGTCCTCGACGGTGGCAGTGTCAGGCGAGCGTCCAAGAAACACGGTGAACTGTCGCACCACGCGAAGATAGTTGGCTTGCGTCTTCGGCGCGAGTCGGCGCATGCGCATGTCGTCCATCATGCGCTGGCGCAGCGGACTGATGCCTTGGCTGGGGGTTGTCATGGCTAAGCTCCCGTCGAGTAACGAGGCGGATTGCCTCATTGCTCAACATAGGAAACCGAGTGGGTCTCCTATGTAGAACCACCACGTTCAAACGGAGTGCATACCGCGCGAGCGGTTTAGTCCCTTGGCCGATTCCGGAAGTCCGCCGCGCGCTCATGCCCTTCGCGAGGAACGCCCTGTGAGATCAGGAGGCGAAGGTTTATGACAAAGTCGACGACAGAGTGTAGACGTGCTGCCCCCGGACCGATTCACTGGACCAGAAAGCAATATTTTTTTAAAAAAATATTGCGGCGCGGTGTGCGGAGTCGCTGCAATGAAGCAACCTTGCGCGAACGGATAACACGTAGCGATGTGACGCACTGTGGGCATTGGCTCGACTTTTCGAGATAAATGCACGTCGCCCGCGTAAGAGTTCAGACAAATTTATTAAATTTTCTTTGTGTCAGTCGGCATGATGTGACTTGTAATCTGAGGTTTCAATTGAGAGAAGGCCGTAACTACTTCCCCCTCTGCGCCGCATGGCCGCCGTGGTAGGCTCAGCGCCTACGTCAAGCGAGATGGATTTTGAATGTTCGGTTTTTTGCGGAGCTCCTTTGCCAACGATCTAGCGATTGATCTTGGAACCTCAAACACGCTGATCTACATGCGCGGCAAGAGCATCGTTCTCGATGAGCCTTCGGTCGTGTCGATTCGTCAGGAAGGTGGCCCGAATGGCAAAAAGACCATTCTGGCAGTTGGCAAGGAAGCCAAGCAGATGCTTGGCAAGGTGCCGGGCAACATTGAAGCAATCCGCCCGATGAAGGATGGCGTGATCGCCGACTTCAACGTCACCCAGCAGATGATCAAGCAGTTTATTCGGATGGCGCATGCGCCGCGCGTATTTGCGCCGTCACCGCGCATCATTATCTGCGTGCCGAGCGGGTCCACCCAGGTCGAACGCCGAGCAATCAAGGAAGCCGCGCAAAGCGCGGGCGCGTCGCAGGTTTACCTAATCGAAGAGCCCATGGCCGCCGCAGCCGGCGCAGGCCTACCCGTGTCTGAAGCGACTGGCTCGATGGTTGTCGATATCGGCGGCGGCACCACCGAAGTCGGTGTCATTTCGCTCGGCGGCATCGTCTACAAGGGCTCGGTGCGCGTCGGTGGTGACAAGTTCGACGAAGCCATCGTCAATTACATCCGACGCAATTACGGTATGTTGATCGGCGAGCAGACCGCCGAAGCAATCAAGAAGGAAATCGGCTCTGCTCTCTCGGGCTCGGAAGTCAAGGAAATGGAAGTGAAGGGCCGCAACATGTCGGAAGGCATACCACGCAGCTTCACGGTCTCCAGTAATGAGATTCTCGAAGCCCTCACCGATCCGCTGAACCAGATCGTATCGGCGGTCAAGATCGCGCTCGAGCAAACGCCGCCGGAACTGGGTGCCGACATCGCCGAGCGCGGCATCATGCTCGCGGGCGGCGGTGCGCTACTGCGTGATCTCGACCGCCTGCTCGCCGACGAGACCGGTCTACCGGTATTCGTTGCGGAAGCCCCGCTGACCTGCGTCGTTCGCGGCTCGGGCATGGCGCTCGAACGCATGGACAAATTCGGCAGCTTCTTCGCCTACGAATGATAGTGGCGGCGTGGTCGCCGTGCGACGGTCTGAGCGGTGGCCAATCAGTTTCCGTATATCCTGCCTCCCGAGACATGTTCGGGACCGGTGCCGCAGCGCAGAGTGTCGCATGTCGACCCCGCTGAGACATTCGAGTTACCGCGAAGCGGACATCCAAACAGTCGACGTCGCAGCACACCTGACACGGCTGGTTCAAAGTTGCTTACAGTAAAAGGTCGTCGCACAGAACTCGCCGTCAGGCATCAGTGCGTATTTCGGCACCACCCCAACGCGCTGCCAGCCAGCGCGCACGTAAAGTCGTTCGGCGTCACCGCCGGTCACTGTATCGAGCACGAGCACGGATTTATTTTCCGCGCGCGCGGCGTCCTCGACCGAGGCCATTAGACGCTGCGCGATACCCTGTCGCCGAGCCTTGCGGTGTACCAACATCTTCGCAACGTCTGCACGATGCGGCTGATTCTCCGGTTGCGCGACAATCAGTTGCACAGTCCCAACAATCTGTCCTTTTCCGACTTCAGCGACCAACAGCACACGCTCACCGCGCACAACGCCGTCGGCGACCGTTCGCCAAAAGTCCACAGCTTTTTCGCGCGATATCGGTAGCATGAAGCTCACCGAAGCGCCGCCTTCCACACAGTCGATCAGCACGTCGGCCAATGCTTCCACGCAGGCCATAGATTCCTTCGCGCCGACGCGGCGCACGGTCACGTTGTCGATCATTTTTTTTCGCCAATCCTTTAAAGAAAGGGCTGCCCATGTGCGACAACCCAAGAGGTCTATCGCGCTATCTCGGAAACGACGGTCTCAGTTTCGCCAGACAGTTCGTTGAACGCGTCCATTGCCCGCCCGGAGTACGAAAGCGCTGCTCCGGCGTTCATCGCCACTGCTACTCCAAGCGCTTCCGCAATCTCTGCTTGCGTGACACCGAGGCCGATGGCCTTTTTGACGTGGTTCGCAATACAGCTGTCGCACCTGGTCCGGTGCTGCCATTCG
This sequence comes from Paraburkholderia sp., assembly GCA_034668065.1. GTDB lineage: Bacteria > Pseudomonadota > Gammaproteobacteria > Burkholderiales > Burkholderiaceae > Trinickia. The sequence goes on along the minus strand of JAXDQB010000555.1, from coordinate 212 downwards.
ATGAGTACATTCGATGAGTATCCAGGGACGTCAGCATTCGTTCCGACACCGGACGCTCGTTGCCATAAACGGTCCCAGTGTCAACGCGTCGGCGGAGCTTCTGGATCAGCGCCAACTGCCAATCGGTTGTCCGCGTAAGCGGGCAGGGTAAACTGAAACAAGGTACCGCGAGGCACGTTCGGCTTCGCCAAGAGTTGTCCTCCATACGCGTC
>JAXDQB010000554.1:0-8048 GCA_034668065.1 Paraburkholderia sp. | reverse complement strand
TGCGGGGGAGCTAGGCCGCCTCAGGGCCGCTGCCGATAATGGCCAGCGAACGCGGTGGATACGCGGAGACTTATCGGTGCCGCCGTGCTGCGGCTTGACCCGACGGTATGTGGGAAACCGCAAGCACGGTTTCGGCTATCCTCTTTGCCCATGCGCAACGGTGAGTATTTGCGGGAGGCCAACAGCGGAATAAGCATTCCACGCTAAGTGGCGTGACCGAAAGTTCGATCTTCGGCTCTTACAGTGAGCTTTTGCAGGAGCATAATTGCCTCAGGTGAGGTTTTGCGGGAGACCATGCCGATAGACACGATGTGCGCGTTGCGCGCCAGTCGCTGCCTTCTGCCAGGAGCGGTGCAAACGAAGCACAGGCCATACGGGGTGCCGGCCGCGGGTGTCGCGTCATGAGCGAGCGCATGCAAGGATGTGTGTTGTCGATCCCGAAAATGCTCACCTAGAGGGCGCGAATCGAACCAAAGGTGAGCTTTATCGGGAGCTATCCGACGCCGACGCCGACTCCGGCACTGCTGCCCCAAGCACACCGAATCGTTTTCACCGATTTCGATTTGAAACGTCCCCTCGAGCATTAAGGGCATGCATGTCGGCTTTACCGGATATAACGGAGGCGGACGACAGGAATGTCGGATATCCCGCGAGCGGGTGTCGACGCGGACAGTGGTTGAGCTACAGTGGTTAAGTTCCGCGGGCGGCCTCTCGCCGGCCAGGAACGGGCGGATAAGCTCATGGCTCCCCGATCTCGCGTCGCCGCCCGGCCTGAGAAGAATGGCTTCAGTGCGTTGAATCGCTTAAGCACTGACGTAGTGACGCAGTGCAATGTAAATGGATATGGTGGCGTGGTTTCGTATATTTTGCTTTTTTAAAATTTTGAATCGATAATTGGCGTCAACAGCTTGAAAACACGATCTGGCGAGCGTCCATCCGGGCGCCGCTGCTGGACGGCTGTAACCGTCCATCGCCGCGAGTCGAGTATGATTCGGCTCGGGTCAAACAGGGGGCTCGACGCTCCCGCATCAACCAAATCGGAATCATCGATGGAACAGCTAGAAGGAGAGGCTCGCGAACGGTTGATTCGCTGGCTCCGGCGCCGCATGGACGAATTTGGCATTACCGTGGAGGCCGTGGCGCAATCGATTTCTGCCGATAAGCAGGCAGAGCGCCCAGTGCTCTACCGCGATGCGATGGGCAACACATGGGACGGCTACGGCGATCTGCCCGATTGGTTGCGCCGAGCCGTCGCGGCCGGCCAGCAGATTGATTTCTACCGCTGCGGGCAGTAGCGGGCGCCAAGGCGCCGCGATTCGCCTCAATTCAGCATCGCTATTGACGGTGTGGCATCTGCGCGTGAAGCCGGTTCCCACGCGTTTGGCGAGCACGCCATAAAACGGATAGTTTCCCTCGAAAATTTGCATCGGCTCAATGTGATTTCACGCGGCAATCTTATGCCATCGCCTGGCCGATTGACGGAACGAGAAAGTTGGGCCGAACTTCAACGCGCAAGCGATGCCCACCGCCGACGTTCCCGAATGGGGAGCCATTAGTCTTGGCGCTCGAGTCAAGCCACTTGTGCGCATCGTCGGCCGGAAGGTGAGTATTTTCGGGATCGTTTCGACGGTGGAAAATACGCCGTCCGTTTTCGCGCCCATGCCGCTCAGTATCAACCGCTCATCCGCTCATCCGCTCACGCGATAGCCCCCCGTCTGAGCGCCCGCGGCGCTGCATCACGGGCCTCGGCGCCGTCTGCAAGCTCTGGAGTGCCATCCTCCTGACGTTGCCTGCCGGCCGCCGCGAAGGGGTGTGCGCACTACCGGCCACCACGGTGGCTGCGCCAGTCCGCCGCAAAGCGTCCGTCTGGCCCGGATTTTATTTCTCGTAGAACCGGCGTTTTCTACAGAGTATGATTTCACTCCTGCGAGTCGGCGCCCACCTCAAGAACGAACGGCTGCCGAATACGCTGTCGTGGTCGTTGGTTCGGCAACGTCGGCCGCATACGAGAAGATACTTGGAGGCAGGCGACTCATGCATCCCGACGCCGCATTCACCCATCGCGGATATCTGCTCCACTGCGCGCCGGCTCGGGCCAGGGACGGTACGTATCAGCCGTATATCGTGATTTCGCGCTCCAGCGACGGCGAACTCGTTGCGAATCGCTTCTTTCCCCCCGAATTGCGTTTTTTTGACGAAGCCGCCGCCATTGCGCACGCGCGCGACTGGGCCGTGCGATGGATCGACGCCAGCAGCGTCACTGCCTAGCCGGGCGCCCGCCCACCGTCTTTCGTCCGCGCTCAACTTGGCTCAGTGGAGAAACAGAATGCGCATGACGTTTGACGCTGCCGCGCCGGATCAGGCGCGCCTGCATAAAACGCGGTAATCTCTTCGGACGTTTTAATTCCTGGCCGCGATTCGCGGCATTCGTCAATCATGCCCAATTCGTCTGCCTGTCAATGGGGACTCGAGCGGATCGTCGCCGAGCTGCGTGCGTCGCGCGAGGAACTGCACCGCACTCGCCATCCGCGCGGCATCCGCGAGCTACCATCGCGCGATTCGATCGTCGGCATCGTATGCGGCCTGCGCGCTGCGATGTTTCCGACGCATTACGGCGCCCCGGATCTCACCGACGAGACCGTCGACTTCTACGTCGGCCATACGCTCGACAGCACGCTGCGACTCTTGTGCGAGCAGGTGCGTCGCGCGCTGCGCTTCTTGCCTGAACACGCCGAGACGCCCGAGGCAGACCTGATGGCGCGAGCAGTCGAAGTTACGCGCACGCTCGGCATGCAGCTGCCTTCGATCCGGGCGCTGCTCGTCAGCGACATTCAGGCCGCTTTCGCGGGAGACCCCGCCGCGCAGCACATCACCGAGATTCTGCTTTGTTATCCGGGCGTGCTCGCCGTCATGCATCATCGGCTCGCGCACGCGCTGCATCGGCTCGGCGTCCCGTTGCTGGCACGCTTCATTAATGAAATCGCTCATTCGGCGACCGGCATCGACATTCATCCGGGCGCGCAGATCGGCCCAAGCTTCTTTATCGATCACGGCACGGGCGTCGTCATCGGCGAGACGGCCGTGTTAGGCGAGCGTGTGCGGCTCTATCAGGCTGTGACGCTCGGCGCAAAGAGCTTCCCAGCCGATGGCGACGGCATGCTCGTCAAAGGCCACGCTCGGCATCCGATTGTCGAGGACGATGTCGTCATTTATGCGGGTGCGACGATCCTCGGGCGAGTGACGATCGGACGGGGCGCGGTCATCGGCGGGAACGTTTGGCTCACGCATAGCGTCGCGCCAGGGGCGAACGTTTCGCAAGGCAGCGTACGGGAAGGCGGTCGCGCAATGCGCGGCGGACAATAAGTTTTGCCGACTGGCGGTGCGTCAGACGTTAGGCATGCCCGACACGCTCGGGGTGCCGACGATCGCCAGGAATTCGCGGCGTGTCGAGGCATCGGTGCGCAACGAGCCGAGCATGCTCGAGGTCACCATCGCGACGCCGGGCTTGTGCACGCCGCGTGTCGTAATGCATTGATGCGCGGCCTCGAGAATGACGCCGACTCCTCTGGGTTGCAGAATCTCGTTGAGCGTATCCGCGATCTGTACCGTCATCTTTTCTTGAATTTGAAGGCGCTTTGCGAACGCGTCGACGAGCCGCGCCAGTTTCGAGATGCCGACCACGCGGTGCTTCGGCAGGTAGGCCACGTGGGCACGGCCGATAATGGGCACCATGTGATGCTCACAGTGGCTTTCGAAGCGGATGTCCTTGAGTACGATCATCTCGTCGTAGCCATCGACCTCAGAAAACGTGCGGGCCAAAATCTCGCGCGGATCGACGTTATAGCCCGCGTAGAACTCCTCGTAGGCGCGCACTACTCGCCCCGGCGTATCGCGCAGGCCTTCGCGATCGGGATTGTCCCCGGCCCAGCGCAGCAGCACACGCACGGCGTCTTCGGCCTGCTCCCGCGTCGGCCGTGCCACCCACCGTTGGGGGGAAGCCGTGGCACCCGCGGCGCGTGCCCTGGCCTTGGCCACAGGCTCGCTTTTCTGTTTCGATTTGGGTCCGCTGCTCATGGCTGATCGTCCTCCTTGGCTGACACGGCGTTGCCTGGCCTGACTCGCCCCTTCATGCGCAGGCCGGCCATATTGGCGACCCCGGCCTTTGCTTCACGTTGCACGAGGGCGTTCAAGGCTGGTCCCCGCCCGAACGTCTATTCCTGCGCATCGTGGTCGGCGATGAAGCGGTACATATAGGCACGCAGCGCGGCCTCGAGCGCTCGATGATCGGCGACGCTCTTGGAGCCGGCTTCGGCCTCTTCACCGAAAAGTGTGGGCGGTGCATCGTAGACGCCTACCTCGAAGCCTTCGCGGAGCACGCGGACCTCATGCGCTGCTTCGAGGTATTCGGCCACCCAATGAATGCCTTCGATATGGGCGCCGGTCCGAATGGTCGTTTTCATCAGATGTCTCCTTCGGCATCGGCTCCAAGGAGGGAGCGAGGGCCGGTGTCTCTGGACTAGCGTACGCCTCTAGCGCGGCCAGTGCACCTGCACGGGGCTCGTCGTCACTGTAGTCTTACCCGCTTTTAGTGGCTGATCGCCTCGAGCGCGCGCCCCTTGGTGGACGGTCCAAGCAAGATCAGGCAGATGCCGATCAGCATCGAAGCCGCGATGAACACGGCCACGCCCGGCACGCCGTAATTGTGCAGCAGGATGCCGATTGCGAGCCCGGCGAATGCCGCGGCGATGCGGCTCCACGAATAAACGAAGCCGACGGCGCGGGCTCGCACGCGTGTCGGATAGAGTTCGGCTTGATAGCCGTGATAGGCGTAGGACATGATGTTCGACGCCAGCGTGAAGACGACGCCGAGCGCGATCAGCTGCGCCGGTTGCGTAGCTTGTGCGAATAGCGCAATGGCAACGCCCATGGTGAGGAGCCCACCGCAGATTTGCGTCTTGCGTTCGAGCTTGTCGGCGAAGAGCGTGCCGAGCAGCGGCCCAAGCGGATTGGCGATGGCAATGATGAACGCGTAGCCAAGGCTTTCCGTCACGTGAATGCCGCGATGGATCAAGAGCGTTGGCACCCAGGCGGCGAAGCCGTAGAAGCCGATGACTTGTGCCATGTTGAAGATCGACAGAATGACGGTGCGCTTTAGATAGAGCGGACCGAAGATTTCGCGGAGCGAGCCGCGGCCCTCCATTTCGGCTGAAATGTGTTGGGGCGCCGGCAGGACGATGCCCTTTTCGGCTTCCACTCGGCGCTCGATATCGGCAACGATACGCTCGGCTTGTTCCACACGGCCGTGGCGCGCGAGCCAGCGAGGGCTTTCGGGGATATTGCGGCGGATGATCCAGACGAAGACGGCGCCGAGCGTGCCGATCAGAATCACGACGCGCCAATACTCGAGGCCGAATGGCCGAGTGTCTTTCAGGATGTAGGCAAGAAAGGCGACGACGGGTACGACCGAGAAGGTGATGAACTGATTGACCGCATAGGCTCGGCCGCGTTCGCGGCTCGGGATAAGCTCGGAGATATACGAGTCGATCGTCACGAGCTCGACGCCGATACCGATGCCAGCGGCGAAACGCCAGAGGTTGATGGTGAGCCCCGAGTGCTGGAAGGCCATGCACGCTGTGCAGACCACGTACCAGACGAGCGACCATGTGAATATGAAGCGGCGGCCGAAGCGGTCCGCGACGAAGCCGAACACGAGCGCGCCCACCCAAAGCCCTGCGAACGTCGAGAAAACGAACGTGCCGAAGCCGGCAACCGCGAGCGGCGCGAGCGCCGCGAAAAAGCCGAGCGACTCGGGCTTGAACAGTCCCGACTGCACCATGCCCGGTGCAACGTAGGCGGTAAAAAAAAGATCGTAGAACTCGAAGACGCCGCCGAGCGAGATAAGAATGACCATCGTCCAAACGGTCCGCGACGGCGGCAGCCTATCGAAGCGTGCGGCTATTTCAGCCGATTTCTGATGGAACATCTGTGCCTCTATGTTCTGTGTTTTTGTCGAAATCCTTTCTTTTTGTCGCCATCGCGAGGCGTTCGGCGAATGTCGCATGTCGGCATGGCTTAACTCTGCTTAACGCTAATTAACGGCGTCCGCGTCTGCGCTCGAGCACCTGCCGCAAATTCCGGGTTGGCAGCGATTCCTGCAATCGCGCAATGCGGGCGCAGAATTTGCCCGCTGGCGCTCGGACACGAAGCGCAGCGCAATCGCAGGGTGCCGCCTTGATGGCGGCTTACTGGACGCTTGCGAGCATCTTTCTCATTGTGCCGAACATGTGCTCGATCTGTTCCTCTTCGACGATCAGCGGGGGCGACAACGCGAGGATGTCGCCCGTAGACCGCACCAGCACGCCTGCCTCCAAGCACTTGACGAATACTTCATAGGCGCGCGCACCGGGCGCATCGACGCGCGATTCGAGCTCTATGCCGGCCACGAGCCCAAGGTTTCGCACATCTTTGACGTGCGGCGCGTCGGCCAGCGCATGTGCCGCGCGCTCGAACGCCGAAGCGAGACGATCGGCGCGAGCGAAGAGATCTTCCTTGCGATAGAGGTCCTGCGCGGCGATAGCGGCTGCGCCCGCAAGCGGATGCGCCGAGTACGTGTAGCCGTGAAACAGCTCGATTGCGCCGGGCATCCCGTTTTGCACGATGGTGTCGTGCACGTGACGGCCGGTTGCGACGGCACCCATCGGCACAGCGGCGTTATTGATCGCTTTGGCCAGCGTGATAAGGTCCGGCGTCACGGCAAAATATTCGCTTGCCGTTGCGCGACCAAGCCGGCCGAAACCGGTGATGACCTCGTCGAAAATGAGCAGGATGCCGTACTTCGTGCAGATTTCGCGCAGCCGTTGCAAATAGCCTTGCGGCGGAATCAGCACGCCCGTGGAGCCGGCCACCGGCTCCACGATGACGGCGGCAATCGTCGATGGATCGTGCAGCGCCACAAGGCGTTCGAGCTCGTCGGCCAGATGTGCGCCCCATGTGGGCTGTCCCTTCGAAAAGGCGTTGTGCTCAAGGTTATGCGTGTGGGGGAGATGGTCGATGTTGCCGAGCAGCGAACCGGAAAACGCCTTGCGGTTCGGCGAGATGCCGCCGACGGAAATGCCTCCGAATCCCACTCCGTGATAGCCGCGTTCGCGGCCGATCAGGCGCGTTCGCTGCCCTTCGCCGCGTGCGCGGTGATAGGCGAGCGCGATTTTGAGCGCGGTATCGACAGCTTCCGAGCCGGAATTGGTGAAGAAAATCCGATCGAGGCCGCCCGGCATGACTTCGGCCACCTTTGCCGCCGCTTCGAAGGCGAGCGGATGGCCCATCTGGAACGTCGGCGCGAAATCAAGTGAGGCGGCCTCCGCCTGCACGGCGGCAACGATTTCGTCGCGACAGTGGCCGGCGTTTACGCACCACAGCCCGGCGCAGCCGTCGAGCACTTCTTGCCCGTCGCTTGCTCGGTAATACATGCCCTTTGCCGAGACAAGCAGACGCGGTGCGGCCTTGAATTGACGGTTGGCGGTGAATGGCATCCAGAAATTCGACAGATCATCGGACGCAGGGCGTGCGGTCACGGCATTTCTCCGGTTGTGTCGGGTGAGGCCGCGCGCGGGGGTAGGCTCACTGCAACGGCGGTGATCCTACGAATCGATCCTGGCGCCCGGCGTCTGCGACGGACAACGGATTGTGGCGTTTTCTACGGCGAACCGTCAATTGTGTAAAGCGCGGGCCCCTTATCCGCTCGGATTGGGGCGGAACGCCCCAACGATGTCAATGAGCGGCAGCCGGCGGCGCGCAGCGATGAAGCAGCACGGGCACCGATTTCGAAGTCGGCGTATTGCATACGTCGGCAACGCTCGAGAGCGGAATGAGAGGGTTCGTCTCAGGATAGTAGGAACCGATACAGCCGCGCGGAATGTCGTATTCGACAAGGAGGAAGGAGTCGGCGCGGCGTTCGATGCCGTCGTCCCACACGGTCGTCATGTCGACCCATTCGCCCGATTTGAGGCCCAGCATGTCGAGATCGGCACGATTAATGAAGACGACGCGGC
>JAXDQB010000553.1:0-6176 GCA_034668065.1 Paraburkholderia sp. | reverse complement strand
CCGTGCTCCATGACGAGGATGCAGTCCGCATCGACGACGGTCGAGAGCCGGTGCGCGATCACGATCGACGTGCGCCCTTGCGCGAGCCGGCGAAACTCTGTCTGGATCGCGCGTTCGGAACGCGTATCGAGAGCGGAAGTGGCCTCGTCGAACACGATAATCGGTGGGTTTTTCAAAAACGCGCGTGCGATGGCAATGCGTTGGCGCTCACCACCCGAAAGACGCAGCCCGCGTTCACCCACTCGCGTATCGTATTGATCGGGCAGCGCTTCGATAAACTCGTTGATTTGCGCCGCGCGCGCTGCACGCACGATGTCGGCGCGCGTGGCCTGCGCCCGCCCGTAGCCGATGTTATAAGCGATAGTCTCGTTAAAGAGCACCGTATCCTGCGGCACGAGGCCGATCGCCTCGCGCAGCGTCCGGCGCGTCACCTCGCGCAAATTCTGGCTGTCGATCGAGACGCTTCCGCTTGTTGGCGAATAAAGCCGGAAAAGAAGCCGCACGAGCGTCGACTTCCCAGAGCCGCTGCCGCCCACCACCGCGAGCGTGTGCCCGGCCGCCGCACGAAAGCTGACGTCATGCAGAATCTGCCGCGCAGGCTCGTAGCCGAAATCCACGTGCTCGAATGCGATCTCACCGGCGGCAACAAGGAGCGGCACAGCGTCGAGCTCATCGCGGTCCTCATCCGCAGTCTGGCCACCGCCCTCATCGAGACCGTCCCCAGCCAGCGCGCTGAACATGCGCTCGACGTTCACGAGCGCATCGTTGGTTTCGCGAAACACGAACCCGAGTGTGTTGAGCGGCATGCAGACCTGCACGATGTACGCATTGACAAGCACGAGGTCGCCGACACTCATGCGCGCCGCCGCAACGTATTTCACCCCGAGCAGCATCGTCGTTGCAATGCCCCCGCAGACGATGGCGCTCTGGCCGATATGGAGCGCGGTGAGCGCGCGCTGGTTGCGCAGCCTCGCCACCACCCAACTCTTGAGCACCTCGCGATAACGCTCGGCCTCGATCTCTTCCGCCGCGAAGTATTTGACTACGTCGTAATTCAACATGCTGTCGACCAGCCGGCTGTCCGCGCTTGATTCCAGGCGGTTCACTTCTCGTTGCACGACCATGCGCCGGTGTGTGAAGACGGCCGTATAGAGCGCGTAACTGACGAGCGTCGCCGCAATGATCCACGTGAACTCGATGGTCAAGTGGAACGCAATGATGCCGATGATGGTGCCGATCTCGATCAGCGCCGGCAGGATGGTGAAGAGTCCGACGCCGAGCAGGTAACCAACGCCGTCGGTGCCTTTTTGCACATCGCGCACGATAGCGCCGGTTTCACGCTTGGCATGAAACCGGGCGCCGAGCCGGTGCAGATGCGCGAATGTGCGCTCTGCAAGCCGAGCGACTGTATGCTGGGTGACTTTGCTGAATACGATGTCACGCGCCTCGCCGAGCAGGTCACCCAGGAAACGCAGCAACGCATAGACGAGCACGAGATAGACGGGGATCAGCGCGAAAAGCGCAGGATGGCTCAGGTCGTCTACGATCGAGCGCAGCGCCAACGGCACGGACACGCCAGCGAGCTTCGCGGCAATCATCAACGCCACGGCACCGAGCGTTTCTCTCCGGAAGCGCCAGACGGCCTGCCACAAATCCGCCGCGATACGCCGCTGCACGCGAGCGTGTGCACGTCGCTCCGATTCCCTCACGTCACCTTTCCTCGAGCTGCCACATCGATGAAAGGAAACTTCGACAGCGCTTGTTCGTTTCCCACATGGCTTTGCCGGTATCACGTGCCGCGGTCATGGCATCCTCCCATGGGATTGAAGACGCCGGCCGGCAACGATGCGGCCGCCCGAGCGGCGCCAGACGCATATGCCGCAACCATCGTTCCTGCACCGCGACGCGTTCGGGGCACGGCTCTTGCGCGGTTCGTCGTGCGTGCGGAATCAATGACGCGCATAACGCAATCTCTTTGATGGAGGACCACAATGAAAAGCATGATGAAGACTCTGCTCGTTTCGGCACTGACTGTCGCCTGCGCAAGCGCCGTGTATGCACAGGCGGGTGGCGGCTCGGGTGGCGGCGCGGGCGGCGCGGGTGGCGGCGCGGGCGGCGGCAACGGGGGTGGCGCGGGTTATGGCGGCGGCAACGGCGCGACGCCCAGCGGCAATACCCTGAACCGGCCCTCCACACGCGGCGACCGGGACACGGGCGGCTACGGAAGCCCCGGGTCGACCGGTAGCGGCATGGGCGACGGCGGGACGACAACCATGCCGGGCGACAGCAACCCGTCGAATTCGAATTCGACCGGGAACTCGTCGTCGCCGCAAAACCAACAACGTCAATGATGCCGAGTGCCTGCCGCGGCACATGACGAGCACCTCCGAGCCGGCGCGCGAAGTGCCGCGCGCCGGCCCCCCGCAATGCAATAAAACTTCCGACGAATGCGACACGTCCGCGCGTGCGCCCGTCAACGCGCCTCAGGCGCTCCTTGTTCGCGTCCGTGCGCGGCAATCTGCTGTTTTGCCGCGTGGTATACGGATTCAGGCGTGAAGCCAAATTTTCGTAGTAAATCACGCAAAGGCGCGGATGTACCAAACGAATGCATGCCGATCGTCGCGCCCGTGCGTCCGACATAGCGGTCCCAACCGAGCGTGCCCGCCTGCTCGACCGCGACCCGGGCGCTGATCTCCGGCGGCAGCACGGTACTCTTATAGCCGTCGTCCTGACGCTCGAAGATATCCCACGATGGCATCGATACCACACGCGCAGCGATACCCTCCGCTTTCAATCGTTCGTAGACCTCCACGCAGATCGCCACCTCGCTGCCTGTCGCAAGCAGCAAGACTCTCGGGGCCTGGTCGCCCGGCGCGTCGGCAAGGACGTACGCGCCGCGCCGCAGCCCCTCAGCCGCGGCATAGCGTGTGCGATCGAAAGTCGGCACGGGCTGGCGCGAGAGAACGATCGCGGTCGGGCGCTGCGGATGACTCAGTGCGACGCGCCACGCTTCGCCCGTTTCGTTCGCGTCGGCCGGCCGCAGGACGGTCAGCCCCGGTACGCCGCGCAAGGAAGCGAGTTGTTCGACCGGTTGATGCGTCGGTCCATCCTCGCCTAGCCCGATCGAGTCGTGCGTGAAGACGTAGACGACAGGCACCTCCATGATCGCGGCAAGCCGGATCGGCGGCTTCATATAGTCGCTGAAGATGAGAAACGTCGCCGCGAAGGGCCGCAGATCCGAGACTGCCAGACCGTTCGCGATTGCGCCCATGGCGTGCTCGCGAACGCCGAAATGGAGATTGCGCCCCGCCGGATTGTCATGCGCGAAACTGCCGGCGCCTTCGAATTCCAGCAGCGTCTTCGTGGAAGGTGCAAGATCGGCCGCACCGCCAATCATCCATGGAACGCGTGCCGCGATCGCATTAAGAACCTTGCCCGACGAGGCACGCGTCGCCATGCCCTTTGCGTCGGGCTCGAAAACCGGAATATCTGCATCCCATCCATCCGGCAGCGCATGGGATTCCATCTGCGCCAGCTCCCGCGCAAGCTCGGGGTAACGCCTCTCATACTCCTCGCGACGCATCAGCCACTCGCGACGCGCTTGTGCACCGCGCGCACCGACGCCTTCGGCAAAGCGCTTGGGCACTTCGTCTGGCACATAAAACGTCTCATCCTGCGGCCAGCCGTATGCGCGCTTTGCGAGCGCAACTTCATCTTCACCCAGCGGCTCGCCGTGTGCGGCGGAAGTGTCTTGCTTGTTCGGCGCACCCCACGCGATAACGCTCCTCACCACAATCAACGTAGGCGCATCGCGCACCGCTTTTGCGTCGTTGAGCGCCGCGTCGAGCGCGGAGGTGTCGTTTGCATCGTCGATATACAGCGTATGCCAACCATAGCCGCGAAAACGCATTTGGACGTCGTCGCTGTAGGCTAAGTCGGTATGGCCCTCGATCGTCACTCGGTTGCTGTCGTAGATCCATGTCAGATTCGCAAGCCCCAAATGCCCCGCCAGCGACGCCGCCTCGTGCGATACGCCTTCCATCAGATCGCCATCGCCGCACAGCGCATAGACGCGATAGTCGAAGAGCGGCGGCTCCTCGGCGTGATTGAAATGGGCTGCGCGCCAGCGGGCCGCAATCGCCATGCCGACGCTGTTACCTAGGCCTTGGCCTAGCGGCCCCGTGGTCGTCTCCACGCCGGTCGTGATCCGGTACTCGGGGTGGCCCGGCGTGTTGCTGCCGAGTTGGCGAAAGTGCTTGATGTCGTCGAGCGAAACCGCCGGCTTGCTCGTCGTTTGGCCGTGGTCGCCGACCGTTTTGACGCCGGCCAGATGTAAAACCGAGTACAGCAGCATCGACGCATGCCCCACCGACAGCACGAAGCGGTCGCGATCGGGCCACAACGGCTCGTCGGGGTCGTAGCGCAGATGGTGCTGCCACAAGTGATAGACGACAGGCGCAAGCGCCATCGGCGTTCCCGGATGGCCCGAACGGGCCTTTTGCACGGCATCCATTGAGAGTGTGCGAATGGTGTTGATCGCGAGCCGATCGAGGTCAGGGTCTTGTTGCATGAGTGCTTCCTTGCGACGTGGAACAAACGGTGGTTGACACGCAATGCGCATACCAGCACGGGCACCCGACGTGACGCGACTACCAGCAATCTCTGCACTGCCCGTTGCAGCTTTTTCAAGTACGTCGACGCAAACCCTGGTGCACGCAGAGAGCGATCTTGAACCGGCAGTGGAACAGCTGTTGCTTTACTCCTTGGTGTGTTCAACCCAGCGGCCGCGCGGCGCGCGCCAAAAGCGCGCTGAGCGCAGACGGCGCGAGCGCCGCTCGCCGTGCCACGAGGAGGTATTTCATGGCCCAACACCAGGCCCATTCGCAAAGCAGCCCGCGTTCGGGGCATCCCTCACCCGTCGCAATTCAGAAGGCGCTTGCCGGCGTCGACTACCCCGCGACGCGCGATCGGCTTGCCGAAACCGCACGTGCCCACCATGCCGATCAGGCGATCATCGAGTTGATCGACCGCCTGCCGGACAGGGACTATGAGAGTCCCGCCGCCGTTTCCAAGGCAATCGGGCAAATCCAGTAGCGAATCGGTCAGCCGACCGATCGAAACCCACGAAGTACCGGGAGAGAACTTTATGAGCACTTCATCCGATCCACTAGGCAACAAAGGCGAGACACGCATCGTCGGCAAAGGCAGTGCAAGCTCCGAAGGTCCCGGCCCGTACGTCATGGCGGCCAGCACGCTAGAAGGTGACAAGGTCATGTGCACCGACGGCAAGGAGGTCGGCAAGATCAAGGAGATCATGCTCGATGTCTTTTCTGGCCGCATTGCGTACGCAGTGATGTCCGTGGGCGGCTTCCTGGGCATCGGGGATAAATTGCTGGCAATTCCATGGAACGCGCTCACGCTCGATACCGACCGGAAATGCTTCCAGCTGTCCGCACCGTCCGAGTCGGTCAAGAACGCGCCGGGGTTCGATAAGGATCACTGGCCGTCAATGGCCGATGTCACATGGGCCAACGAGCTTCACAACTATTACGGCAGCGCACCGTACTGGAATGCCGGCCGGGAAAATGTCAGGACGACGGGCCTGGCGCCCGGAGCGGCACCGGAAGACGATCTACCACACTGAGCAGGCGCCGCCTTAAGGGAGCATTAACGTGTTAAGCGGGGCGGCGATCGCCGCCCCGCTTAACTCTTGTTCGAACGATGCCCGAGAAACAGTTTCATATGATTCGCTTGAACGCTTATCGCATGCCTTATTTAAGTAACATCGTAATGGTCAACCCTAAGGCAATTCAACGCGGCTCCCTCCCCTTCTCGCGCTGGAACCGTTCCTGGTGGCTAATGGGTACGGATCTAAACGTAGTCTCTCCGTATTGCGGACCGCACCCGTTGGTATTAGTATTTGGGAAACCTGGATCTGATGCGACGGCCTGCCGGAACCCCTGTCCTATTCGAAACAAACACGCTGCTTCCGGCGGCGCCAGTTTTTAGCCGAAATTAATACTTCCCCCAAGAGGAAGCGAGCTGGAAACGTTTCAATTAGTAACACAGCAGTTGTATCGTCGGCTACTTTTTCTGGACTGGTTACTTAAAAGACTTAACGTTTTCGCCTATCTATTCTTTTCACCGACGATGCAATTGATACGGCTGCAGAATCG
>JAXDQB010000552.1:0-8414 GCA_034668065.1 Paraburkholderia sp. | reverse complement strand
GCCGCTTCCCGTGTGGAAGCGCCATCCTGTGCTGCGGCGTTGACGCCCGACGCCGGCGCCGCTTCCCGCGTGGAAGCCAAATCCTGTGCCGCGGCGATTGCAGAGCCGCACAACGCAATAACCATGACGACCAGTGAACGCACCCGTTTACCCGGCGTTGCCCCTTTACCTTTACCTGTATTTATGACCACACACATGACGACCTCCTCGGATCGTGGAAAAGAAAGAATACGAACGGGGACCACCAATGCAATCGAAAAGCAGCAGCAAAATTTTCCATCTACGCAAGCACCGATCCCCTCGGGCGCACCGCTAACGCTCGGCTCGGCGCATCATGGCAAATGAGACGAAGGAGATATATTGGGAAGCACACGTATGGGAATCCATAGATGCCTCTAAAACTGTTTTGCGCCGGAGATCCGAACCGACTGACGTTCGGTTGATACGTATGGCGTGGCCGAAGCACCCGACGCCTCGTCATTCCTGAATGCAAGTGGGATCACACACCTTGAACTCTTACGTCCGTTGCGAAGTCAGTTTTGAAACACCTTCGAACTCACAGGAAAGCGCCCCCTGCATCAGACGCGACATTTATCTCGTCGATGGCGAATGGTTCAAAGTAATTAGGTTTCTGACTGAAGTCGGCTATATCGTCGATTAAAAACGGCAGGAGTCATCCTGCTATTAAATACGCCCAACTTTTCGATTTTAGTGATGTTCCGGCAGGCTTGAAGAGGATTGAGCATGAGCAACGCATCGCAATCCGCCTGTAAGCAAGCGGCAGGCGTTGCATCAAGCAACATCAAGCGGCATGCGGTATTGCGGCGCGCACAACTTTATCAGCTTCGGCGGACTGGCCGGCGTCCTCATGACCGAGCACGGAGCGCTGGGCAAACGCTTCACCGATCATGAGCAGACTGGGCTGCGCGGGGTCGAGCCACTCCTGCGCCTCACCCATCGCAAGCGCCTCGAGGGTCAGGGTCAGCGTGCGCTCGCGCGGGGTGCTGCAGGCCTCGACGATCGCAACCGGCGTCGCGACAGGACGGCCCGCATCGATAAGTTGCCGGGCGATTTCCGGCGCACTGTCGCGGCCCATATAGAAGACGAGCGAATCCGCGTCTACCTGCTCGCGCACTGCCTCGGTGTCGGCCGCTCGGCTGCGCGTGGCGAGCGCGACGCTGCGGGCAACGCCGCGCAGCGTAAGGGAGCGCTTGACAGCCGAAGCAGCGGCAAGCGCCGCCGTGATACCCGGGACCACCTCATACTCGATGCCGGCTTCTTCGAGTGCGCGCATTTCCTCGTCGGCGCGGCCGAAGAGCATCGGATCGCCGCCTTTCAGACGAACCACGACATCATGCGTGAGCGCCGCATCGACGAGCTGCTTGTTGATGAATTGCTGAGCTGTCGAGCGACGGCCACAACGCTTGCCCACGGCGATTTTGCCGGCGTGTGGCGCGTACTCGAGCATCTCCGGTTCGACGAGCGCATCGTGCAGCACCACGTCGGCCATACCCAACAAACGCGCACCGCGCACCGTAATGAGATCCGCTGCCCCAGGCCCTGCTCCGATCAAGTACACCTTGCCCATTTCGCGCTCTATCCTGTCCTCGTCCCGTTCGTTGTCCTTAAGCGGCCGCAGCGAGTCACGTCAGCTCGAGTACGCACGAATCATACCGGCACCCACCGTATGATGCGTTGCTTCGTCGATGAGTACGAACGCCCCGGTGGCCGGATGCGTATCGTACGTGTCGCACACGAGGGGCTTTTGCAGCGTCAGCGTCACGCGGCCGATATCGTTCATCGCCAGGTTGTGCCGATCGCTCGTATGCGTGAGCGTATGCACGTCGAGCACTTCCTTCACCGCCCCGATGCGCGCGAACACCGTGCTCGTCGCCTGCTTCAGCATATATTTGCGCTGCGGCGAGAGCGGCTCGTCGTCGAACCAGCACAGATCCGCTTCGAGCTTTTTCGCCGGCTGCGGGGCGTCCACAGTCGATACGAACGTGTCGCCGCGCGACACATCCACGTCCTCGGCAAGCCGAATCGTCACCGTCTGGCCCGCAAATGCGCGCGAAACGGCCGCCGTGCCGCCTGGCGCCGGCGCGATGATTTCCGCCACCGTCGCATCGCGGTTGGCCGGCAACACCAGGACCGCGTCGCCCACCCGCACTTCGCCCGCTTCCACGCGGCCCATATAGCCGCGGAAGTCGTCCGCACTCGCGCCGTCCTGGCGCGCCACCCACTGCACCGGAAAACGCAGCCCTGCGCCCGGCGCTTCTGCAACGGGCAACGCTTGGAGCACATCCAAGAGCGGCTCGCCCGCATACCACGGCATGCGCTCGCTCGCCATCACGATGTTATCGCCCTTCAAAGCCGACACCGGCACAAACCGCACGTTCGATAGGCCCAACTGCTGAGCAAGCTGGACGTACGCATCGCGGATCTCGTTGAAGCGCGCTTCGCTGAATTCGACGAGGTCCATCTTGTTGATCGCCACGATCACATGTTGCAGCCCGAGCAGCTTCACGATCGCGCTATGGCGCTTAGTCTGCGGCAACAGCACTGCGCGGCCATCGTCGAACGTCACGCGGGTCGGGTCGATGAGAATGATCGCAGCATGCGCCGTGGAGGCGCCCGTCACCATATTGCGCGTGTACTGCTCGTGACCCGGCGTATCCGCGATGATGAACTTGCGCTTGGCCGTGGCGAAGTAGCGATACGCGACGTCGATCGTGATGCCCTGCTCGCGCTCCGCTTCCAGCCCGTCAGTGAGCAGCGACAGATCGATCTCGTCGCCCACAGTGCGCTTGTTCTTCGCGCGCGAGAGCGCAGAGAGCTGGTCCGAAAGCACAGCCTTGCTATCGTACAAAAGCCGCCCGATCAGCGTGCTCTTGCCGTCGTCGACGCTGCCCGCCGTGATGAAGCGCAGCACGCCAAGATCCGCCGGTTGATGAGTGTCCATGATGTTCTGCCTTCGGTATTCGGTATTCTGTATTCGCTCGGAATTAGTTCGGAGTGCCGACTACTTAGAAGTAGCCCTGCTTCTTGCGTTGCTCCATCGCCGCTTCGGACGTCTGATCGTCCATGCGCGTCGCGCCCCGCTCGGTGATGTCGGTCACGGCCGTCTCCGCAATGATCTTCTCGAGTTCGTCCGCATCGCTTTCAACGGGGCACGTGCAGCTGATGTCGCCCACCGTGCGAAATCGCACGAGCGCCATCTCGCTCGTCTCGCCCTCGCGCTTCGGCGTGAGCGGCGTCACTGGCACAAGCAGCCCGTTACGGCGCACTATCTCGCGCTCGTGGGCGTAGTAGATCGACGGAAGCTCCAACCCTTCGCGCGCGATGTACTGCCAGACATCGAGTTCGGTCCAGTTCGAGATCGGAAACACGCGCAGGTGCTCGCCCGGGTGCAGGCGCGCGTTATAAAGACTCCACAGTTCAGGGCGCTGCGCCTTTGGGTCCCATTGGCCAAATTCGTCGCGAAACGAAAAAATGCGCTCCTTCGCGCGCGCCTTCTCCTCGTCGCGACGCGCGCCGCCGATCATCGCCGTGAAGCCGTGCTCGGCGATTGTTTCGAGCAGCGTCACCGCCTGCGCGGCGTTGCGCGAATCGGTTTCGCGGCGCAGCCGTACCGTGCCGCGCGCGATCGAATCCTCGACATGGCCCACCACGAGTTGCGCACCGATCTCGGCCGCGCGCCGGTCGCGAAAATCGATGACCTCGGGATAGTTGTGACCCGTATCGATATGCACGAGCGGAAACGGCAGCGACGTCTCACGGGCCGGGCCGAGCCCAAAGGCCTTCAACGCCAGATGCAGCACGACCACCGAGTCCTTGCCGCCCGAAAACAGCAAGGCCGGCTTACTGCATTCGGCAACAAGTTCGCGCAGGATGTGGATCGATTCCGCTTCGAGCCAGTCGAGGTGGTCCATGCGGGTCGACGCGACCGTAAGCGGGGCCGTCGAGGAAGGTTCGAGAATCGTGCTCATATTCAATGTATTCCTTTCGCTTGCCGCGCGTTGCATTGCGTTGCGTTGCGTTGAGTGCAGCCGTTTCTCAGACAGTCGCGCTGTCTGTGCCAGGCACGACATGGATGGGGGTGATGTGCAGGCCGCACTCCTTCGTATCGCGAGACTCCCACCACCAGCGGCCGGCCCGGCTGTCCTCTCCGGGACGGATCGCGCGCGTGCAGGGCTCACAACCGATGCTCGGGTAGCCGCGCGCATGGAGCGGATTGACCGGCACCTCGTGTTTTCGCAAGTAGGCCCAGACCTCGGCCTCCGTCCAATCGGCGAGCGGGTTGTACTTGGCGACGCCGCGTGCCGCGTCGTGCTCCTCTTCGCCCAGCTCGGCACGCGTCACCGACTGCTCGCGGCGCTGGCCCGTCACCCAGGCGTCTACGCCGGCAAGCGCGCGGTTGAGCGGCTCGACCTTGCGGATCTCGCAACAAAGCTTGCGCAGTTCAACGCTTTCGTAGAATGCATTGAGGCCTTGCTTGGCGGCGTAGGCATCGACTGCCTGGGGCTGCGGATGGAACTGCTCGATCTCGTAGCCATAGCGCTCTCGCACGCGATCGATCATGCCGACCGTCTCCGCGTGAAGGCGCCCCGTATTCAGCGAGAAAATCCCGATCGGCGCGCGGCGCGAGAGGATTGCATGCGTGAGCACCATGTCTTCGGCAGCGAGGCTGCTCGCAAGCTTGACCTTCGCATGGCGCGCAGCGATCGCCTCAATGAGTGCGTTCAGGCGCTCGACCTTCGCGGCGAGGACGGCGTCCGAGACGTCCGCGCCTTGCTCCGTGAAGTCGACGACCGTGCTCATGCGCGCGTCTCCGGCCGGCGGCGGAACAGCGGCAGCGGGATGTCGACAGCAGCCTGATACTGCACCGACAATTCGCCGAACGCCCTCAGCGCGTCATGGATGTTCTTGTCGGCACGCACGGCGAACGCGTCGAAGCCGCAGCGCGCCATGTAGTTCAACTGATCGTGCAACACGTCGCCGATCGCGCGCAGCTCGCCGCGCCAGCCATAGCGCTCGCGAAGGAGCCGCGCGATGCTGTAGCCGCGGCCGTCGCGAAACACGGGAAAATCGACGCCGATCAGCGATATCTTGTCGAAATCGCCGACGAGCTCCGCCGGTTCGTCATCGGGTGCGAGCCAGACGCCGAGCGATTCGGGCCCGCGCGCGGCAACGAGCGCCTCGCGCACTTCCTTCCACCAGGCGAACGGCACGAGCACAGGGCGCGCGGGCAACGCGTCGGGCGCCGGCAGAGTGCCGTCTTCGGCGGCACGCACGACGTGCCAATCGTCGGTCACGACGGTGCGGTTCTTGATAATCGAAGTCATCTGCGAATCTTCCTTGCTCTCGTTCGCGGGATCAGGCATGCGCGGGTTGACGTGATCCATAGACACGCTCCTTGAAAGGCGCGATGCCGATGCGATCGAACGTATCGATGAAACGCTCGCCGTCGACGCGGTTTTCGACAAATGCATCGATGACCTTCGATACGACGTCGGGCATTTCCTCCGCCGAGAACGACGGGCCGATCACTCGGCCAAGACGCGCGCCGTTCGCGCCCGTGCCCTGCTCGCCGCCAAGCGACACCTGATACCACTCCGAGCCGTCCTTATCGACGCCGAGGATGCCGATGTTGCCCACGTGGTGATGCCCGCACGAATTCATGCAGCCCGAGATATTGAGCGAAAGCTCGCCGAGATCGTACACGTAGTCGAGATTGTCGAAACGGCTCTGGATTGCCAGCGCGATCGGGATCGACTTCGCGTTTGCGAGCGAGCAGAAATCTCCGCCCGGGCACGCAATAATATCGGTCAGGAGTCCTATGTTTGGCGTCGCGAAGCCATGCTGCTTCGCGCGCTCCCACAGCGCGAACAGGTCGCGCTTCTTCACGTTCGCCAGAATCAGGTTTTGCTCGTGGGAGACACGCAGCTCACCGAGCGAGTAAGCGTCCGCCAAATCGGCTGCCGCGTCCATCTGCGCGTCGGTGGCATCGCCCGGCGCTGTCGCAGCAGGCTTGAGGGACAACGTCACCGCGGCGTACCCCGCCACCTTGTGCGGCCGCACGCTGCGCTCCACCCAGCGCGCGAACGCGCGGTTCTCGAGCAGCGGCTTTTCGTATGCCGCGTCAGTGTCGGAAAGCTTCTCATATGACGGCGGCTGGAAATATTGCGCGACGCGATCGAACTCCGCTTGCGTCAGGGTAGAAGGGCCGTCCTTCAGATGCTGCCACTCCTCCTCGACCTGCTGCGCGAATTTCGTGGCGCCGAGCGCCTTCACGAGGATCTTGATGCGTGCCTTGTAGAGATTGTCCCGCCGGCCGTAACGGTTGTAGACGCGCAGCACCGCTTCGCAGTATGTGAGCAAATGCTGCCAAGGCAGGTTCTCGCGGATGACCGAGCCGACGATCGGTGTTCGGCCGAGGCCGCCGCCCGCGAGAATGGCGCATACAGTTTGCCCTGCATCGTTCTTCGAAAGATAGACGCCAAGATCATGAATCTGAACGGCTGCGCGGTCCTCCCTCGATCCCGACACCGCGATCTTGAACTTGCGCGGCAGCCACAGGAATTCCGGATGGAACGTCGACCATTGGCGCAGGATTTCAGCCCACGGGCGCGGATCCACAACCTCGTCGGGCGCGACGCCCGCGAACTGATCGGCGGTGGTGTTGCGGATGCAATTGCCCGACGTCTGAATGCCGTGCATCTGCACCGACGCGAGCTTCGCGAGAATCTCGGGTGTCTCTTCGAGCTTGATCCAGTTGAACTGGATGTTCGTGCGCGTCGAGAAATGGCCGTAGCCGCGATCATGCTCGCGCGCGATGCGCGCCAGCATGCGCAGTTGGTCGCTGCGCAGGTTGCCGTACGGAATTGCGATGCGGTGCATGTAAGCGTGGCGCTGCAAGTAGAGACCGTTCTGCAAGCGCAGCGGACGGAACTCCTCTTCGCTCAATTCGCCCGACAGACGGCGGCGAACCTGGTCGCGGTACTGCGCAACGCGCTCGTCGACGAGAGTCTGGTCGTACTGATCGTATTGATACATTCGGGGACCCCAGGTTGTTCTGCGCCGCGCCCTGGTACGCGACGCCCGAATCGCTATCGATGCATACGGAGCGGCTTCGTTCAAACCGTCCGCTCATTTGCTAATAACGAAAACAGCTATGCATATTGAAAAAGGTGCTCAGATCGTAATAAACTGCCCTTATATTTCAAACGACTTAAAAATTGTGATCTTATGTCGAAGAGTTATAAATGAACCTGCACCAATTTCGGTTCGTCCGCGAAGCCGTCCGACAAAACTTCAATCTGACCGAGGCTGCCAAGGCGCTGTATACGTCACAGCCCGGCGTCTCCAAGGCCATCATCGAGCTTGAAGACGAATTGGGGGTCGAGATTTTTACGCGGCACGGCAAGCGGGTGCGCTCGCTGACCGAGCCCGGGCGCATCATTCTCGCCTCTGTCGAGCGGATCTTGCAGGAGGTTGAGAGCCTGAAGCGTGTCGGCAAGGATTTCGCCGCCCAGGACCAAGGCAATCTGGTTATTGCTGCCACGCACACGCAAGCGCGCTACTCGCTTCCGAGCGCGATCGCCGAGTTCAGGAAGCGTTTTCCGAAGGTGCACCTTTCGATTTTGCAAGGCAGCCCGACTCAGGTCGCGGAAATGGTCATGCACGATCAGGCGGACATCGGCATCGCCACTGAAGCGATTGCCGACTATAAGGAACTCGTCGCACTGCCGTGCCTTCAGTGGCACCACGTGGCGGTCATGCAGGAGGGTCACCCGCTGCTTGAGCGCAAGCTGCTCTCGCTCGAGGACTTGGCTCAATTTCCGCTAATTACGTACGAAGCCGCCTTCGCCGGCAGAGTGAAGATCAACGAAGCGTTCCAGCGGCGTAATCTGACGCCCGATGTCGTACTGGAGGCGATCGATGCCGACGTGATCAAGACCTATGTCGAGCTTGGGCTTGGCGTTGGCATCATGGCCGACATTGCATTCAACAGCGAGCGCGACCGGTACCTGCGGGCTATGCCCGTTGGACATCTGTTCGGCTCGAACCTGACGCGCATCGCGCTCAAGCAAGGCGCCTATCTGCGCAGCTATGTGTACACGCTGGTCGAGCTGCTCTCGCCGACGCTGACGCGCAAGCTGATCGAGCAGGCGTTCAAGGGCGAGCACGAAAGCTACGAGTTGTAGCCGCGCGGCGCGGGCTAGGCGCGCCGAAAGAGGCGCTTTGTGCAAAGCCGGTTGCCCAAGAGCGCTACGAAAGCGGCGAATGCAGTGGCGCGCTTGCCGGAGTGCGAAATTTGGGCGATAATCGCGCTCTTCCGCTGGCGCACAGGCGTCGGCGAGGCTGCCCAGGTGGTGAAACAGGTAGACGCAGGGGACTCAAAATCCCCCGCC
>JAXDQB010000551.1:0-3926 GCA_034668065.1 Paraburkholderia sp. | reverse complement strand
ATTTAACCCCTCCCTAAGCGCCAGCTGACTCCGCTTTAAATCAGAAAGAGATGCCGCAAGCATCGTAAATGGGGCCGTCAGAGAAACAACATACCCGACGATCATCGCAAAATCGCCAATGGTCAGCTCCGCCCGTGTCACTCGCATCGCCGCCAGGACAGTAAATATGGTAAGGAGCAGGCCGGTAAAAAAAACTTGCATTGACAATAAAATTGCGAGCCGGGCATTTCCACCCGAGATTTTTTTAACATAGTCATTCAAAACCACGCCCAAAAAAATCTTCTCATTTTCGTAGGCGGCATTTATTTTAATATCCAAACAAAATGTCAATTTTTCGATAACGTAGCTTGCCATTCGAGTATCCGCATCGAAGATTGATCTGTGTGCATCTTTACTCCTCTCCGAAACCACCCAGGTTGCAACAAACAGGACAAGCATCGACGCGACGAACGCAATTCCAAAAAATAAACCAGTCGTTTTGCAGAGCACAGTCGTCGAGAACGCGAGCTGCACCGCGATCGGCGCGAGGACCCAAAACAAAGAAAAGGTAATTTGACTGAAAGCATCCTTGCTGCGCGTTAATGTTGCCAGCATAGCCCCGAAGTCGATAGCACTCCAACAGCGGTACTCAATTCGCATAAGATGCGTATAAAATGCGTACTGGAATGCCGCATCGCATCTTGCAAGCATCGCCGCGGATGTTACCGCTTTCATTCGCTCGAAAACCCGGGCGGTTGTCCACGAAACTCCATACGCCCCTGCCAAAACCACTCCGATAGCCGGTGCGCTTCGATCGATAGAGGCGAGCCTGTTAGTGGCTTCTCGGAGCACGTAGGGCACTGCGGTATCAATTCCGGCGAGGAGTATAAGAAGTACCGTTACGGACAAAATATGATACGGAAAATGACCGTAACGAAGGGTGGCTACGCGATACGCATAAATATAGTCTTTTAAGATGGTCGAGCTTGAAAACATTGAGATCTCGTTATAAAGATTTATGCTCTACCGTACCTAATAACTGTTCTATCGCAAATACCCGGGTGATTTCCGGGAAGACCGACAGCGTGCCACCGACCACCCTTACGAATGAGCATAGAACGGGCGATTCTGGACGCCTACGACTCCTCTCAATTCCACTCTCTTTCTACTATTCGGCAAGGCAAGAGTGCAAGCCCGCTCTAGGCATTTGGCATGCCTTCCAAGCCATGCAATCGTTCAGTGCTCGACTTGCGACGGACAATGTGCAGCGCTCAATTTCTGCAAGTATTCCTATTAATCTTTTTCTATTTTTTATATAAACATTTTGGAAAACCAAAGATTAAACTTAACCCCTCGGTAGCGTTTTCGGTCATCTCTTATCCTATAAGTTTTTTTTGCAGGCGGTTAAATGTAATTTTTGAGATGGGAAAATTTGCAACAATTTGTTAGGGAATGTTAATGAGATATCTGGGATTGCTAGCTTTGATCCGCACACGCTTGCCATCGCTGCTGGCTATCGAGGGCAGTCAAAACGAGATAGGGATGGGAAACGTGCGGCTACCCGCGGAGACGGTAGCCAACGTGCAACTTCCAACTGCACTGAGTGGGCGCTGCGCTGACCGGACGAGGCATCGCATCGGGAGCCCACGCCTAATTCAGTGACAGCGCTGGACGCAGCTGCAACTGCTGCCGCCAGGCGAAACGGCTTTGGCGGGGTCAACCCTCGTGCCGACCGCCAGAGGCGAGGGACCGTTCCCACTGGGTTCGGGCTCTCGCCTCCGAACTTGTCCCAAAGCTCGTGCCCGCATCCGCCCTAATACAGCAGGTGCTAGCTCTGTCGGAACATCCAACACGCCTACCATAGCGCAGAATGGTTCGGCGGCGGCGGCCGAGACAAGCGTTTCAATGTAGTAAAGCTTTGTGCTTGGCGTACCCGTTCACCTGAGTGCGCCTCTCCGATGACTATCTGCAAACCCCGCCTCACCTTAACGCTTCATCCGAACTCATTCGCTCCACACCCGCCGCGTGCATGTCCTGCCACGCCCGCTCGAGCGAACCGTCGAGATCGATCGCCCTGCAAGCATCTTCAATGACGACAGCCTCAAAACCGGCCGCACGTGCACCGAGCGCGGTCCATGCGACGCAATAGTCGGTCGCGAGGCCGCAGCACCAGACACGTGTCACACCGGATTCGCGCAGATAACCGGCCAAGCCCGTAGGCGTCTTACGGTCGGCTTCGACGAATGCGCAATAGCTGTCGATGTCGCGCCGATAGCCCTTGCGGATCACGAGCCTTGCGTGGGCGACGTGGAGGCCGCCATGCAGCGCGGCCCCTGCCGTGCCCTGCACGCAGTGCACGGGCCAAAGCATCTGCTCGCCGTACGGCAGCGCGAGCGTCTCGAACGGCTTGCGTCCCGCATGATTAGCGGCGAACGACACATGATTGCGCGGATGCCAGTCCTGCGTGAGCACGACGTGCTCGAAGCCCATCGCGAGCCGGTTCACGACGGGCACCACCTCGTCGCCGCGCGCAACGGCCAAGGCGCCGCCCGGCATGAAATCGTTCTGCACGTCGACGACGAGCAGCGCATCATTCGATCCCTTCATCACCTTCCCCCTCGCACCTCATGCGCGGCGTCGCGGCGCCTAGCAAAATGCCGGACGGTGCGCATGACGGCGGCACTGCTCAGGCCCCGGCGCCATCGTCGCTTGCCGCCGTCGGCCACACGTAATCGCGGAACACCTCACGTAGCTTGATCTTCTGCAGCTTGCCGGTGGCCGTGTGCGGCAACTCCTGTACGAAGACGACGTCGTTCGGAATCCACCACTTCGCCACCTTGCCTTCGTAGAAAGCAAGCAGCGCTTCGCGCGTCAGGCCGGCTCCGCTTGGTCGTTTGACGACGAGAAGCAGCGGCCGTTCGCCCCATTTCGGATGCGGGCAGGCAATGCAAGCGGCCTCGGCCACGTCGGGGTGCGCAAGCGCCACATTCTCGACGTCGCTCGAGCTGATCCACTCGCCGCCCGACTTGATGACATCCTTGCTGCGGTCGGTAACGTGCAGAAAGCTGTCGCGATCGATGGTTGCCACATCGCCTGTCGGAAACCAGCCGTCAACGAGCGGCGACTCGTCGCTGCCGAAGTACTGGTCGATCACCCACGGCCCACGCACGTAAAGATCGCCGAAGGCGACACCGTCGCGCGGCAACTCAAGGCCATCGGCGCCAACAACTTTCATGTCGACGCCGCAAATCGCCGTGCCCTGCTTCTCGAGCAAGCGGCGGCGCTCATCGGGCTCGCGCTGCGATTGTTCCCAATTGAGCCTGGCGAGCGTGCCGAGCGGCGACATTTCGGTCATGCCCCAAGCGTGGATCACGCGCACGCCGTACTCATCCTCGAAGGAGCGCAGCATCGCCGGTGGACAGCACGAGCCGCCGATCACGGTGCGCTCGAGTGACGAGAAACGCTTGCCGGCCTCGCGCATGTGCGCGAGCAGCCCCATCCAGACGGTCGGCACGCCTGCCGAGAACGTGACGCGCTCAGCCTCCATCAACTCGAACAGCGACTTGCCGTCGAGATCCTTGCCCGGGAATACGAGCTTTGCCCCGGCAAGCGGCGCGGCATGCGGAATACCCCAGGCATTGACATGGAACATCGGCACCACCGGCAATACCGAATCGCGCTTCGATATCGCCATCGAGTCCGGCAGGGCCGCGCCATACGCGTGCAGCACGGTCGAGCGGTGCGAATACAGCGCGCCCTTCGGATGTCCGGTCGTCGCGGACGTGTAGCAAAGATTCGACGCAAGCCGCTCATCCAATTCGGGCCACTCGAAATCGCCATCTTCGGCGGCAAGCAGCGATTCGTAGCAAAGGAGCGGCGTATCGAGCGACGGCAGGCTCGGTTCCTCGGCCAGTGCGACCCAGCCCTTTACGTTGGGGCAGCGCGGT
>JAXDQB010000550.1:0-9115 GCA_034668065.1 Paraburkholderia sp. | reverse complement strand
GACCCGATCGCCGACGGCAGGTCATTGTTGTGGAGGCTGCTGTGCCGGCTCGTGTACCCCCATGCGTCCGCGGTAACAGTCCTTTCGGCATCAATCGCGGCATCGTTTCGTCAGGGGCGCGCGGGCGTCACTCCCAGCGTTGCAGTTGTGCCGAATCCCGTTCCGGATGAGCTGCTCAGCATCGCGAAGACGCGGCGCGCAGGCGGCAGAAAGCGCCTTATCTCCGTGGGTCGGCTGCATCCGCAAAAGCAGTACGGATTATTGATCGAAGTCTTCGCAAAGGTCGCAGGCGAATTCGAGGACTGGGATCTTTGGATCTGGGGCGAAGGCTCCGAGCGTTCGATGCTGACCAACAAGATCGCCGAGCTCAATCTGGCCGGCCGCGTCTTCCTGCCGGGACGGACTCGAGCCGCGTGGGACGAGATGGCCCGCGCCGACGTGTTCGTGCTGTCATCGCGCTTCGAAGGCATGCCGATGGCGTTGATGGAGAGCATGGCGCTCGGCGTGCCGGCTGTTGCATTCGACTGCCGCAGCGGGCCGCGTGAGTTAATGCGCGACGGAGAGGACGGCCTACTGATTCCGCCCGGCGATGCAGGCGCGCTCGCTGCCGCGCTCAGGCGTCTGCTGTCCGATGGGGCGCTGCGCAACGAGCTGGGCTGCAAGGGGGCACGCTCTATCCGGGAACGTTACTCCGTCGCTGCCATCCTCGCGGTGTGGGACCAGCTGTTCGCCCAGTTGCGGGCAAATTAAGCAGTCCTAAAGGAGTACGATGATGTCGAAGCAAAAAGTCATTCTTCTCTCCAACACCGATTGGTATCTCTTCAACTTCCGCTTGTCGTTGGCCTATTCGCTGCGAGAACGCGGTTTCGATGTCATCCTGCTTTCGCCCGACGGCAGCTACGGTCCAAAGCTGCGCGAGCTGGGCTTTTGCTGGGAGGTCATGCCGATGGAACGGCGCAGCCTCAACCCCTGGCGCGAGATCAGGCTCGTGCTGTGGCTCGCGCGCTTCTTCAGACGCGAGCGTCCGCTCCTTGTGCACGGCTTCACGATAAAGGGTGCGGTGTACGGCTCAATTGCGGCTCGGCTCGCCGGCGTGCCCATCCGCATCAATGCGATCGACGGCATGGGTTACGTGTTCACCAGCCAACAACTGCGTGCGCGCATGCTCCGACCGGTGGTGCGCTATGTGATGCGCTCCGCATTTCACGGCGAGCGCTCGGTCGTCATCCTTCAGAACTCCGATGACATCGCACTCTTCAGGCAGTCGCGCATTGCGGCAGACCATTCACTACGCCTGATTAAGGGCACGGGCGTTAATCTCACACGCTATCGGCCGCAGGAGCCGAGTGCGTCGCCTACGCGCGCGCCGCTGCGGGTCCTGTTGGCGGCGAGACTGATCTGGGAGAAGGGCATCGGTGAATACGTTGAAGCGTCGCGGATGTTGATGAGTGAAGGGCGCACTGTGCTCTTCCTGCTAGCCGGTTCTCCCGACGAGGGCAACCCCGCCGCGATTGGGCGCAGCCAAATCGAAGAGTGGGTTCGCCTGGGATTGCTCGTTTGGCTTGGTCACGTGGGCGACATGCCCGCGCTGCTATCCGCTGTGGATGTCGTCGTTTTGCCGAGCTATTACCGAGAAGGTTTGCCGACGACGCTGATTGAAGGCGCGGCGTGCGCGCTGCCGTTGATTACGACCGATGCGCCCGGTTGCCGTGAGGTGGTGAGCCGCAATGGCGAGGACGGCATTCTGATTCCTGCGCGTGACGCAAAAGCGCTCGCCGATGCGATCCGCCTCCTGGACGACGACCGTGCGCTTGGCGTCAAGCTGGGCCTCGCGGCGAGAAAGAAGGCACTCAAGGAGTTTGACGAGAGCATTGTGCTCCGCGAGATGCTCGCGGTGTACCAAGAGCTCGGCGCCACATCGCCGGTGCCGATTCCGGCCGGTGCCGATTCCGATTTCACGGTGCGCATAACGCAGGGCGGAGAAAACGCATGAAAATCGTTCACGTCATTTCCGGCCTCAGCGTGGGTGGAGCCGAAATGATGCTTTACCGCCTGATCCACGCATCGCAGCGCGACTGCGTCCAACATACGGTCATCTCAATGTCCTCGCTCGACATGATGGGCGACCGCATCCGCGCGCTCGGCGTC
This sequence comes from Paraburkholderia sp., assembly GCA_034668065.1. Classification (GTDB taxonomy): domain Bacteria; phylum Pseudomonadota; class Gammaproteobacteria; order Burkholderiales; family Burkholderiaceae; genus Trinickia. The sequence continues at coordinate 6,967 of JAXDQB010000550.1, read as the reverse complement.
GAAGTGCGGCTGCTTGATATGTCGCGCAGCGTGCCCAATCCGTTTAGTCTCGTTCGCCTCGTGCGCTGGCTTGTCGAACTTCGGCCGGATGTTGTGCAGACCTGGATGTATCACGCCGATTTATTCGGTGGAGTGGCCGTGCGGATTGCACGGCTTGTGGCCCGAGGGGGTACTGGCCTGGCGAATCGGTTTACGCTCGCCTGGGGGGTGCATCAGACCGATTTCCCATCGCGCCGTTCGGGCTTGAAGCTGGCGCTAGTCGCAAAGTGCTGCGCGCGGCTGTCGTCTCGGCTACCCGACGTGATTGTGTGCTGTGCTGAGGCGGCGCGTCTGTCACACGCCTGCGGTGGCTATGACGAAAAGCGAATGCACGTCATTTTCAACGGTTTCGATCTCGAGTTATTTAAGCCGCGTCCACGCGAGAGCGACCCGTTGCGCGCGGCGCTCAACCTTGATGAGGCGACGCAGGTTGTGGGCATCGTCGGCCGCTACGATCCCGCCAAGGATTACGCAAATTTCGTCAGCGCCGTGGCTAAGGCGTCCGCGATGCTGCCTGGCTGCCACTTCGTCATGATCGGCCGGGGTCTGGATGAGAGCAATCGGGAACTCACGGCGATGATCGACAAAGCCGGCATCAAGGGCGTGTGTCATCTAATGGGTGCACGCAGCGATGTGCATCTGCTGGTTTGCGCGCTGGATCTTTTCTGTCTGTCGTCGCGAAGCGAGGGGCTGCCGACGGTAGTCGGCGAGGCGATGGCATGTGGCGTTCCATGCGTGGCGACCGACGTCGGCGATACCGCGCTGTTGATCGGTGACACGGGCTGCGTCGTTCCGCACGGGAATCCGGAGGCACTGGCGGCCGGCATCGTGAGCTTGCTTTCGCTCAGTCGCGAAGAGCTCGAACGGCTAGGCGCGCAGGCCCGCAAACGCATGGCTTCGCGCTTTTCGATTGAGCGTTGTTGGTCAGCCTACCGGCATGTCTATACAACGCTCCCGGGATCCGTTGAGTTGGGTGTCGATCGCGCTTAGCGCATGAGTGGAAACGCACACACGAAAGCCGCAATTTTCTCGCAAGCGATTGTGCTGCCTCAATAATCACGTAGAAGGAGGCGATGACATGACGAGAACGTCCCAATCGAATTTGAACGTAGCTGCCGTCGTCGTCGGCGGTGAACTGAATGGTCTCGGGGTGGTACGGTCGCTCGCCCGTCAAGGGATTACGAACGTGACGGTTGATACTGAGAGCAGCAGGGCCGCGTTGTGGTCGCGTCACACCCGGGCGCGCCTGATCAGGGGCCTGGAGGGAAGGGAATTTGTCGACGATATGATCAAAATCGGCAAGGAATTCGATCGGCCGCCTGTTCTCATATTGACGGCCGAACAAGCCGTCCATTCGGTTTCTGAAAATCGAAATGAATTATCCAAGTGGTTTCGCTTTCGGCTTCCAACTGAAGAAAAAGTGAAGTTATTGAGTAGGAAGGCGGGTTTTCACGACTTCTCGCTCCGGCACAACTTCCCCGTTCCACGAACGGCGATTCTGGAAAGCAAATCCGACATGGCGCTGCTGGATGAACTGGAATTTCCATGCGTCCTGAAGCCGGACGACAAACGAAGTGTCCTAAGCGGAAAGAAGGAGCGCGCGATTCGCGTCGGATCACTGAAGGAGGCTCGTGAGCACGCAGCGGTGATGCTCGAGACCCCGGGCGGGATCGTTGTGCAAGAGTGGATTGAAGGCGCCGAAAGCAATATTCACTTCACGCTTTTCTATCGCGGAGCCAATGGACGAGTAGTCGCAACTTTCACAGGACGCAAGCTTTCCTGCTATCCCCGCAACGTTGGCAGCACAGCGGTATGCGTTGCTGCACCACAGGCGCGTGATGTACTCGAGCCCATGACCTTGGCTTTTGCGGAGCGTGCTGGCATGGATGGCATGGGCAGCATGGAGTACAAGTGGGACGATCATCGCCTTAAGTTCGTGATGATTGAGCCTACAGTGGGTAGAACAGATTGGCAGGAGGAAATAGCCACACTCTGTGGAATTAACATTCCCTTTGCAGCCTATCAACACGAGTTGGGGCTTCCTGTTGTGTTTCCCGCGGCTGGCCGCGCGAGCGTCGCGTGGCGCGCGACTATCGTCGACAAGCCACCCCCACACCTCCGAACAGGCGTAACAGACGTGGTGGATGGTTACTTTCGTTGGGATGATCCATTGCCGGCCTTGAAATTCTACTGCCTGGATCATCCGCTGCGCCGAATGCTGCGCGGTCGGCGCACGCAGAAAAACGGGACTTCATTCGACTAAAAATTCGTTAATCTGAGGAACGAAATGGCTACGACCGACACCGTAATCATTGGTGCAGGGCCTTATGGCCTATCCCTTGCGGCGCACTTGCATGCAGCCGGCGTGCCTCATCAGATTCTTGGAAAGCCCATGCAAGCCTGGAGTGACTTTATGCCGCCGGGCATGCTCATGCGTTCGGAGGCATTTGCTTCCAGTCTCTATGCACCGCAACGAGGTTTCGCGCTGGAGGATTACTGCACGCACAAGGGCATCCGATATCAACCCCTAGGCATGCACCTTTCGCGCGAAACCTTCGTGGACTATGCACTATGGTTCCAACAACACCTCGTCAGCCACGCGAGGGTGGTCGATGTTTTGGACATGCACCGCGTAGACGGTCAGTTTCATTTCCACCTGAGCGATGGCAGTTCTCTCGCGGCGCGCCGTGTGGTACTCGCGCTGGGACTGAAGGGTTTCGAAAGGACACCCGCGGCGCTGCAGGGGCTACCAAGGGAGTATGTATCCCATTCCGGCGAGTATGGCAGTCTTGACTGGGTTCGGGAAAAAGATATCGTCATTGTGGGCGGCGGACAGTCGGCTCTCGGTTTGGCCGCCCTCATGCATGAAGTCGGCGGACGTATCCGCGTTCTCGCGCGAGAACGCGTCGTGACCTGGAATAGCAAGCCGGATAGCACCCGCGGAATAATATCGAAACTGCTCAGGCCGGAAGGGCGAATCGGTCCGGGATGGCCCGCCCATATCGTGGCGGAATATCCCTATGTTTTTCGGGCGTTGCGCCGTCAGCGCCGGAAAGAAATCGTGAATTCTTCATGGGGGCCATCGGGCGCCTGGTGGCTTCATGATCGAGTCGCCAACCAGGTCGAGGTATCTTTGAATAGCGAGATCCGCCATGCCACCGTTGAAAACAACCGAGTCGCACTGCGCGTTGTTTGCAACAATCAGGAATTGCGGATCGAGGCAAGTCACGTAATTGCTGCGACGGGATTCAAGACCGATATAGGCCGACACGCGTTTCTTTCAAAAGAAATCGTCCAGTCGATGTCGCTTGTGGACGGCGTGCCTGAACTTACGCGCAATTTCGAAACCAACGTCCGCGGGCTTTACATCATCGGGCCGGCATCGGCATACAGTTTTGGCCCCGTTATGCGGTTCGTCTACGGAGCGAAATACGCGGCCCCGCATGTCGCACGCCATATTGGCAGGTTGTATCGAACCGATGCACGGACGCAACGCCACGCTGATCGAAGTGCCGGGGTTGAGACGACTGTGGATCGGGCCATTCGCTAAACATGGGAAAAACCGATAAAAATTGGGGTGGACTCGCAATGGTGCCCAAAAATAGCCTATTAAAGGAGCTCGTTGGCGGCTTTTTTCTGGTAACAGGCGTTGCTACGCTGGCGCGCAAATTTCTTTGGCGAGATAGGGTAGCAATCCTGCTGTATCACAATCCGGACGCTGCGACGCTTGATGGCCATCTGACCCATCTGCGGAAAATTTGTGACGTGGTTCCGCTCGCAGCCCTTGATCAGCCCAGCACAGGCAGGCCGCGCGCAGTCATCACGCTGGATGACGGCCATGCGGGCAATGCGGATCTCTTGCCCATTTTTATCAAGCACAAGGTGCGCCCGACGATTTTTCTTTGCAGTCAGATTGTGGGGCACCGGCGCAGGCATTGGTGGTTGCATCCGTCGGCACAAAAAGCCGGAATCGAGCGTCTCAAGCGTCTAAGCAATTGGCAACGATTGGTTGAACTAAAAACGGCCGGCTTTACGCAAGACGGCGAAGATCGTGCGACGGGGCTTACCCTTGAACAAATCGAGGCGATGCGTCCCTTCGTGGATTTTCAGGCGCATTCGCGATTTCATCCGGTACTCACGCGCTGTCCTGACGGGGAATGCTCACGCGAGATCGCCGATTCCAGATGGGAAGTCGCCGCTTTGATAAAAGGCGATTGTGAGCATTTTTCTTATCCGAACGGAAATTATGGTGCTCGAGAAATAGAATTCGTGAAGGCGGCAGGATTCAAGACCGCGCGTACCTGCGACGTTGGTTGGAACGATAGTGGAACGGATCCATTCCGTCTGCGGGCGATCATAATCACCGACAACGCGTCGCCTTCCTGGTTTGCCGCTCAATTGACGGGGATTCCACTTTTCTTCCGTTATCTGTGCGCAGGTGGTGGATGGGCTGGGCGTTTTCCACAGTTTTGAACATCCATGGCGAATGCGACATTGCATCGCAATTAAGCCAGCCGAATTGACGTAGGACGCGGGTGCGCCGTTCCTGCACCGCCGTACTTACCAGCCTACTAAATTAGCGGGGAAGTACGGCTGCATAATCTTGCACCACCCCGGCGCCCGCGGCGCCCGCGGCGCCCCAAGGGGCGCGAAAAATAGAGGAAAGCTAAATCCGGCACTTGCACCTCGCATAGTCACGCATCGCGCGCAAGGCAGCGTAATCCAGCCTGCAACGCTCCACCATGAGTCGTTGAGCCGGTGTGCCACCGAACCCGCTAAGAAAGGTCAGTACCTGACTGTTCGCTATACCATCGAAGTCGAAAAGGAGGTTGCGTTCGCGAGCGAACTTTATCGCCCGCCAAATCAGAAGCGCGACGCATCCCGATGGCGCCTGCGCGGAGCGGGTGGATAACAGGTAGTACAGCGTCGAGTGGTCCCAGACGAGCGTGACGGCGGCACTGAGTGTCTTGCCGTCGGCGAGAGCGCCCAGCATGATCCCTGCCTTTCGGCGCATTGCCTCGTCGATAAGGCGCCGCATGAGCTGTGAGCCATAAACGTTGTGAAGCTTGCGGTGGATGAGATTGGCGTCATAGAAGTCAACGAATTCGCTTGCGGTGGCAATCTCCGTCACCATCACACGTTTTTCTGCGCGGCGGATGACGTTGCGCGTGTTCGCGCGCATGTGTGCCCAGATTTCCTTCTCGTCGCGCTCAGGCGGAATCGTCAACGTGAAGCTCATGGACACTGAAAAATGATGGTTCGAGAAAGCGGCCGCATCGCCGATTCGAGTATCGAAGGTTTGCTGGAACAGGGCGCAACGCGGCAGTTTAGAGATCAGTTCATCCGTGAGCGAGTAGCGCCGCTCTTGATCGCACGACATCGTCGGCGTTTTGATGATCGGGCCAAGTGTGCGTGTCAGCGGAGGCTGAGTGGATAGCAGCCATGGGCCTTTCCTATGCAGCATGTATGGCATTTCTGCAATCACTTCGTTGCCGTTGGCGACCTCCACGACGCCCCAACGATTTCCCGCAGTGATATCGAGCCACCAAGGCTGATGGAAGAGAGAGCGCTCGGTCAGCCCCTGACTGAGGTTCGCAATAATGGGATTCGCTACCGGATGCGGAACTGCAACCTCTGTTAGAAGATGCGATGCTCGTAATAAGGACGACATCCGTTCCTCCTGTCGCTGCTTGATCGAATATCGGTGCGTCTCTTTGCTACCCATTTAAATATTCTGTAACATTGCTACCGTAACGGATGATTTATACGTCGAATGTACTCGGGCGAACACAAAAGCTGCTTCCAAGGATTCGAGGGCCAGCCCAAAGAATGGATGCGGATGTTGCGTGAAATCAGGAATGGAGGCAGGGTGGTTAAAAAGGGAAGCGCGCAAGACGCCGGCTACCGCCGTTGCTTCCTCGTTCGATAACATTCGAATAATTGCTTCTTAAAAAACCTGCCGATTTCCTCTCCGGTCGACACCGGGCTGCCCGACAGAGCCCATCGGTGGGCGTCTCACTCCAGTCTGAATCAGTTTTCCGCCGAACCATACTTAACCTTTTGGCGCCCACTGCTTCCGACCGATCTCGGTGTTAACAAGGAGAAAGCCGCAGAACACATAATGGCCGATGTCGATGACGTTCTTTATGCGCGGCATCACACAGTAGCTCTCGTCTCGCGCGAATCTATCTCTTGTTTCAAATTAATATTGATGTAGTCCGCTTATCGTTGGATTCAACTGCGAAGCAGGCCAAAAGATCAATGCAAGCGAATATCAGCGTCGACGTGTAAAGCACCTGCCGAGAAGTTCAGTATCGCGAAATTTGTTATAGGAATGGCTCGCTGCGGCTTAATAAGCGCCGCGTGCGAAATTTAAGCAAAACGTCCACCGCTTGTACCAGACGGTCTATTACCAGATGTGCGCTGGCCGGGTGCCGCTCACCTGATCGCCTCAAAGCTATTTCGAGGAAGCCTTCATGAAGCTCCGCTGCATGATCGTGACTGTCGTCTTCATCGGCGCCGAGTGCGGCGCAGTGCTATCGCACTCCTGGCTGCCATTCCTGCTTGTAGCGGTGCCCGCCGCCGGCACGGTCCTCGCGGTAAGCACTATTGATCGCCTCAAATACATCCGCAATCGACGCGGGCGCGACGAATCATCTGGCTGGTGATGTTGAACGCAACGTGACCGGCAGACGTCCGGTCACGCCACGACGCGCACGAAGTCTGCGCCCGGAATGCCTCAGTACTTGGACACGAGGGCGCCTGTCAGCGCCGCATTCACCGCGGGCATGAGCAGGTTCAGCACACGGTTGAACTTGACCAGAGCGCCGTTATCGACATAAACGACATCCCTCGGCTGCAGCTCGAATTGATTGGCCAGCACCATTGATACGGGCGAAGTCGCGTCGAGGTGATAAATCTGCGGATT
>JAXDQB010000549.1:0-2978 GCA_034668065.1 Paraburkholderia sp. | reverse complement strand
GCCAGCTCGCGCGCAAGCGTGGGCGAGACCGATCCGAGGTCGAAGCCGGGGCGCGTCGCGGCGCAGACATGCGCGAAGTCGAAGAGGCGCCGCCAGTCGCGCCAAGTGTCGAGCCGCAAAAGCTGGTCCGCGCCGATCAAGAGTGACAGCGATACCGCCGCGCCTTCCCGAGCGCGCCAGCGCTCGAGCGTCTCAACCGTGTACGTGGGACCGACGTGCTCGATCTCATCGGTGGCAACGCTGACGTTCACGCCGGGCAGCGTGAGCGAGGCCGCGGCCGCGCGCGTCATGGCTAGCCGATGGCGGCCGTCGGATACATCTGTCTTCTGCCACGGCAGCCCCGCCGGCAACAGAACGAGCTCGGTCAACTGCAACAGCTCGGCAAAACGCCGGGCGAGTGCGAGATGGCCGAGGTGAATCGGATCGAAGGTGCCGCCGAGCAGACCCACGCGGCGGGGCAGGGCCGGTGGCGCGGCAGGTACCCCGTGCGAGGCGCCGGGACGGGATGAGCCGGGCGCAGAGCCAAAAGGGGGGGCGGCGGGCGAATTCAGGGCGAGTCCTTTATTCGAGCCACTCGCGCGGCTTCAGGAATTCGCTGGCCAGACGCGCCTCGGGGGTGCCCGGCTCCGGCTGCCAGTCGTAGCGCCAGTTGGCAACGGGGGGCATCGACAGCAGGATGGATTCGGTGCGTCCGCCGCTTTGCAGCCCGAAGAGCGTGCCGCGGTCGTACACGAGGTTGAACTCCACGTAGCGCCCGCGCCGGTACCCCTGGAACGCGCGCTCGCGTTCTCCATACGGGGTGGCGTGCCGTTTTTCGAGGATCGGAAGGTAGGCGTTGAGGAATGAGTCGCCGACGCTTTGGATCATTTCGAATGAACGCGAGAAACCCTGTTCTTCGAAATCGTCGAAGAACACGCCGCCGACGCCGCGCGTCTCGTTGCGATGCTTGAGGAAAAAGTATTCATCGCACCAGCGCTTGAAGCGCGGGTACAGATCCGCACCGAACGGCGCGAGCGCGTCACGGCAGACCCGGTGGAAGTGGCGCGCATCTTCTTCGTAGCCGTAGCAGGGCGTCAGATCCATGCCGCCGCCAAACCAAAAGACAGGCGGCTCGCCGGCCTTCGTCGCCGCGAATAGCCGTACATTCATATGCACCGTCGGACAATGCGGATTGCGCGGATGCATGACGAGTGAAACGCCCATCGCCTCGAAGCCGCGCCCAGCCAGTTGCGGTCGCGCCGCGCTGGCCGAGGGCGGCAGCGCATCGCCCGACACGTCCGAAAACCCGATGCCGCCGCGCTCGATCAGCGCGCCGTCTTCGAGAATCGCCGTCACGCCGCCCCCGCGCAGCCGCTCGCCCGCGGGGCGCTGCCAGGCGTCGGCGACGAACGGCTTGCCGTCGAGTGCGCCGATGGCCTCGGCGATGCGCGTCTGCAAACTCTGCAGGTAGGCGCGCACGGGCGCCGCCTCGAAGGGTGTCGAGTGGAGCGAGTTCGTCGAAAGCGTCGGGTTCGTCGAGTCGGTCATCTTGAATCTGTCCAGGGTTTGAAACCCCGCCCTTTCCGGGCGAAGCGTCAATGCTTGCGGTTCAGCGCGCGATAGCCGATATCACGGCGGTACTGCATGCCGTCGAACGCAATTTGGTTGACCGCCTCATAGGCGGCCGATTGCGCGCCGCGCACCGAATCGGCCAGGCCGACAACGCAGAGCACGCGTCCGCCCGATGCGACGAGCTTGCCGTCGACGAGCGTCGTGCCCGCGTGAAACGTCACCGCGGTCTCGGTCTCGGCTGCAATACCGGTGATGAGGTCGCCCTTACGCGGTGCGTCAGGATACCCGTACGCGGCGAGCACGACGCCGAGCGCCGTGCGGCGGTCCCACGTCAGCTCGACGGTGTCGAGCGTGCCGGCAATGGCCTGCTCGAGTACCTTCGAGAAGTCGCCCTTCAGGCGCGCCATGATCGGCTGCGTTTCGGGGTCGCCCATGCGGCAGTTGAACTCGAGCGTCTTCGGGTTGCCTTCGGCGTCGATCATGAGCCCGGCGTAGAGAAACCCCGTGTAGCGGATGCCTTCCTTCTCCATGCCTCGCACGGTGGGGAGGATGATCTCCCGCATCACGCGCGCATGCAGTTGCGGCGTCACGATCGGCGCCGGCGAGTAGGCACCCATGCCGCCCGTGTTCGGGCCCGCGTCGCTGTCGAGGAGCCGCTTGTGGTCCTGGCTCGACGCGAGCGGCAGCACGTGCTTGCCGTCGACCATCACGATGAAGCTCGCTTCCTCGCCGGCAAGGAACTCCTCGATGACGACGCGCGCGCCCGCATCGCCGAGCTTGTTGTCGGCGAGCATCATGTCGACGGCAGCGTGCGCTTCGTCAAGGGTCGCCGCGACGACGACGCCCTTGCCGGCCGCGAGGCCGTCCGCCTTGATCACGATCGGCGCGCCTTTCGTGTCCAGGTAGGCGTGCGCGGCGGCGGCATTGGAGAACGTCTCGTAGTCGGCCGTCGGAATGCCGTTGCGCTTCATGAACGCCTTGGCGAAATCCTTCGAACTCTCGAGCTGGGCCGCTTCCTTCGTCGGCCCGAAGATCTTCAAACCGCGCTGGCGGAACAGATTGACGATGCCGGCCGCAAGGGGAGCCTCCGGCCCGACGACGGTCAGCGCGACCTGCTCTTTTTCGGCGAAGTCGGCAAGCGCCTCGAGGTCCGTGATGGCGACATTGCGCAGACGGTCGTCCTGCGCCGTGCCGCCGTTGCCGGGCGCGACGTAGACGATTTGCACGCGCGGCGACTGCGCGAGCTTCCAGGCGAGCGCGTGTTCGCGGCCGCCGGAACCGACGACGAGTAGTTTCATATCAACAATCCACGAGAACCTAAAAAGTGCGGCCGGCGCATGACGCCGGCCGCGATATCCGGATTCAGAGCGCGCCGCTCGCTATACCAGTCAGCGCGGGTCAGCACGTGTCAGCACGTGTCAGTGCGT
>JAXDQB010000548.1:0-7526 GCA_034668065.1 Paraburkholderia sp. | reverse complement strand
ACCCGACAAACCGCCCATTCGGCCGTCGGGGCGCCACGCCCCGGACGCCACAGAAAAACAAAAAGCGGGCTGCGCTACGCGCCGGCCCGCTTCGGGAAACGCCGCGATCAACCGCCGGTATTCTGCCCGCTGCCTTGCGCCGACACTGCCGGCTGATTGGGCTGATTGGGCTGATTGGGCTGATTTGGCGATGCCGATCCGTTGCTGCTCTGAGAGCCGGCCGGCCCAACCGGTTCGGTTTGGTCGGGTGATGCCGGCTGCGGCTGACGATGGAACTGGAACTGCGGAGCGGCGCCGGACGGCGCGCCCAGCACCGGCGCGCCCGAACGCACGGAGGGCGTCGAGTTCGATGACGACGGCGCTTGATTGAGCGCACGATTAGCTGCTTGCGCCGCTTGCTCGTTGGCCTGCGCCGCCGGCACATCCGATGCGGACGCCGGCGCCGATGCTTCGGCCGCGGCTGGCGAGCTCGTGCCCGAGGCAACAGCTGCGCTCGCACTGGAGGCGCCCGCTGCACTCGCGGCGGCGTCGGCCGTCTTCGCCTTCTTGCCGCGCCTGTCGCCGTCGATCTCGGCAAGCAACTCGATCTCTGAGGGCAGATCCGCGCCGCCCTCCCAGCTCACGACGCGGTCATCCTTGAAATGCACGATGAAATCGCGCTGCTGCACGATCGAGGTCGAGCCGCGCTTGAAATAGAAAACGTAGTCCCAGCGATCGGCATGGAACATGTCGGTGAGAAGCGGCGTGCCGAGCGTGGTCGTCACCTCGGCGCGCGTCATGCCGACATGCATCTTGGAGGCCGCCTCCTCTGACACGAAGTTGCCCTGAACGATGGTGATGCGGTATGGCGTGATTCTCTGCGCAATCCGCTGCGTGACGCTGTCGTAGGCAGAACATCCGGCGAGAACCGCGGCAGCTGCCACAAGGCAGACACCAGACGCCAAGCTTCCCCGATACGTCTTCAAAATAAACTTTCGACTCATTTCACCCACCGTGCGGGCCTCCATTGGCTTCATTGAGCGTCTTTTCGCGCTCGACGGGGCCGAGCGAATCTCACCGAAGATGACCGGAAAAGCAAAAAACCATTACTATTAGAGCCCTGCATTGTACTCTAGGGATGCCTAGCCATGACCAATCCCACAGACCTCAAAAATATTGGGCTCAAGGCCACCCTACCGCGCCTCAAAATTCTCGAGATTTTTCAGCGCAGCGCCGTGCGGCATCTGACTGCCGAAGACGTCTACCGCAATCTTCTCACCGAGCAGCTCGACATCGGGTTGGCAACGGTGTATCGCGTGCTGACCCAGTTCGAGCAGGCGGGACTGCTCACTCGCAGCAACTTCGAGTCGGGCAAAGCCGTGTTCGAGCTTAACGAGGGACAGCATCACGACCATCTCGTGTGCATCGACTGCGGGCGCGTCGAAGAATTCTTCGACTCCGAGATCGAGTCGCGTCAGCATTCAATCGCGGAGGCCCGGGGTTTCAAGCTGCAAGAGCACGCGCTCGCACTCTACGGCGCCTGCACGAAGGATAACTGTCCGCATCGGAAGCACTGACTTGCAGAGATGCTACAAGCGGTGCGCAGCCGCTTTGAAGTGACTGCCCCCCTTCGCCGCCTCCTCGCAACAAAGAAAAAGCCGCCTTCACAGACGAACTGCACAGAAGGCGGCTTTTTTTATGAGGGGCGAGAGTTGCCTCAAGTCGAAGCCCAAGCGCCGGCTTATCGCCGGCCATCTCGAGAGGTCAATGCCCCCGCTGCTGTCTTACTTCGCGTTCGCCAGCGCGATGGCTGTATCGAGCATGCGATTCGAGAAGCCCCATTCGTTGTCGTACCAGCTCGACACCTTTACGAGGCGGCCCGCCACCTTCGTCAGCGTCGCATCGAAGGTCGACGAAGCGGGGTTGTGGTTGAAGTCGACCGAGACGAGCGGCGCCTCGTTGTAGCCAAGGATGCCCTTGAACTCGCCTTGCGACGCTTCCTTCATGATCGAGTTGATCTCATCGACCGTCGTGTCGCGCTTGGCGATGAACGACAGGTCGACGATCGACACGTTGATGGTCGGGACACGGATCGCATAGCCGTCGAGCTTGCCGGCAACCTCAGGCAGCACGAGGCCGATGGCCGCTGCTGCGCCCGTCTTCGTCGGAATCTGGCTGTGGGTAGCCGAGCGCGCACGGCGCAGGTCTTCGTGATAGACGTCGGTGAGCACCTGATCGTTCGTATAGGCGTGGATCGTCGTCATCAGACCCGTTTCGAGACCGATCTTGTCGTTGAGCGGCTTGACGAGCGGCGCGAGGCAGTTCGTCGTGCACGAGGCGTTCGAGACGACCGTGTGCTCGGCCTTGAGCGTCCGATGGTTCACGCCGTAGACGATCGTCGCGTCGACGTCCTTGCCGCCCGGCGCCGAGATCAGCACCTTCCTGGCACCGCCCGTCAGGTGCGCGCTTGCCTTCGCCTTGGACGTAAAAAAGCCCGTGCATTCCATTACGACATCGACGCCGAGTTCGCCCCAGGGCAACTCGGCCGGATTGCGGTTCGCCAGCACGCGAATCTTGTCGCCGTTGACGACGAGGTAATCGCCATCGACAGCGACTTCAGCATTGAACCGTCCATGCGCCGTGTCGTACTGCGTCAGATGCGCGTTGGTATTCGCATCGCCGAGGTCGTTGATCGCGACGATCTCGAGATCGTGGCGCTTGCCGCTCTCGTAGAACGCGCGCAGGGTATTGCGGCCGATCCGGCCATAACCGTTGATTGCAACGCGAATCGTCATGTTTCTCTCCTGATCTTGGTCTAAAAAATACCTGCGATTTCAGAGGGCCTGAGAGCCCACCAGCGCCGTGCGCCGTGCGCCGTGCGTCTGCGGCCGCGCCGGCAGGCCGATTTACTCTTGCGCTCTGCTAGTCCCTCTGCTAGTCCTTTGGTCAGTCGAGCGCCACCTTTGCGGCCTCGACTACATGCTCGAGCGTGAACCCGAAGTGCTTGAACAGCACGCCGGCGGGGGCCGATTCACCGTAAGTGTCGATACCGACCACAGCCCCTTCGAGCCCTACATACTTGCGCCAGTAGTCGGTCACGCCTGCCTCGATCGCTACGCGGCGCACGCCTTTGGGCAGCACGCGTTCACGGTATTCGGCGTCCTGACGGTCGAAGACCGTCGTGGCCGGCATCGAGACGACGCGAGCCGCGATGCCTTGGCGCGCGAGCGGCTCGATCGCGTTCAACGCAAGCTCCACTTCCGAGCCGGTGGCCATCAGAATGATCTTGCGTGCGACGATCTCGTCGTCCCAGTCGCGCAGCACATAGCCGCCCTTGGCCGCATTCGCGATCTGCACGTCGGTGCGTGGTGTGAACGGCAGGTTCTGGCGGCTGAAGACGAGGCACGACGGGCCGCTACGCTCGATCGCCTGCGTCCAGGCCACGGCCGTCTCCACTGTATCAGCCGGACGCCAGACATCCAGGTTCGGAATCAGACGCAAGCTCGCCAGATGTTCGATCGACTGGTGGGTTGGGCCGTCTTCTCCGAGGCCAATGGAATCGTGCGTGAACACGAAGATCGACGGCGCCTTCATCAGTGCGGCGACGCGCAACGCGTTGCGGCTGTAGTCGGAGAACGTCAGGAACGTGCCGCCGAACGCCTTGTAGCCGCGGTGCAGCGCAATGCCGTTGATGATCGCGCTCATGCCGAACTCGCGCACGCCGTAGTTGACGTGGTTGCCCCACTGGATGCCCTGCTCGCCGGCGCGCACGGGCTGGCTCGCTTTCCAGTTCGTGAGGTTCGAGCCCGTCAGGTCGGCCGAGCCGCCGAGCAACTCGGGCAGCGCCGCGGCGAGGCCTTCGATGGCCTGCTGCGAGGCTTTGCGCGTTGCCACCGTCTCGGCACGCTCATTCGCGCCGGCGATGATCGCCTGTGCCTTCGCCGCCCAGTCGGCGGGCAACTTGCCGGCGGCGCGGCGCTCGAACTCGGCCGCTTCAAGCGGATACTTTGAGCGATATTGCGCGAACGCATCGTTCCACTGCGCCTCGTTGCGCGCGCCGAACTCCTTTGCGTCCCACGCCGCATAGGCCTCTTGCGGGATGACGAACGGCTCCCAGGTCCAGCCGAGCGCTTCGCGCGCAGCCGCAATTTCCTGCGCGCCAAGCGGCGCGCCGTGCACGTCGTGGCCGCCCGCCTTCGTCGGCGCTCCCTTGCCGATCACCGTCTTGCAGCAAATCAGCGTCGGTTTGTCCGCACGCTTGGCCGCAGCAATGGCTGCATCCACCGCCTCGACGTTATGGCCATCGACGTTGCCGATCACATTCCAGCCGTAAGCTTCGAAACGCTTCGGCGTGTCGTCGTGGAACCAGTGTTCGACGTGGCCGTCGATCGAAATGCCGTTGTCGTCGTAGAGCGCGATCAGCTTATCGAGCTTGAGCGTGCCGGCCAATGAGCAGGCTTCGTGCGAGATACCTTCCATCAGGCAGCCGTCGCCCAGGAAGACGTAGGTGTAGTGATCGACAATCTTCGCGTCCGCCTTGTTGAACTCGGCAGCCAGCAGCGCCTCGGCAAGCGCCATGCCGACCGCGTTCGCGAGACCCTGGCCAAGCGGGCCCGTCGTCGTCTCCACGCCCGGCGTGATCCCGTACTCGGGGTGGCCCGGCGTTTTCGAATGCAGTTGACGGAAATTCCTCAGCTCGGAGAGCGGCAAGTCGTAGCCGGTCAGATGCAGCAGCGAGTAGAGCAACAGCGAGCCATGCCCGTTCGAGAGCACGAAGCGGTCGCGATCGGCCCAATGCGGGTTGACCGGATTGTGCTTGAGGTGGCGTGACCAGAGCGCGACGGCGATCTCCGCCATGCCCATCGGCATGCCGGGATGGCCAGAGTTCGCTTGTTGCACGGCGTCCATTGCGAGCGCGCGAATCGCATTCGCCATCAAGGCGGTGGGGGCGGGAGACGAAGTCGTCATTTGAGTCCGGAAGAACGAGTCGAGAAAGCGGGGCCGCTCGGCGAACCGTTGCTCGCTGGGTTGCGCGCTTTCCAGGCGCCGCCGGCGCAGGCCGCGTTGGGCTGCCGAGGGCTCTCATGAGCGGCAACGAGATCGGCAAAGAGCAAACGGACAGGGCTGCAAAGCGCGTTATTCTACCAGATGCTTACCAGCGGTTCCGGCCATCCCGCCCGCGGGGGCCGCCGCCCGGCTTGGGTCGGGCGCCTATAATCGAGACAACTGCAATGACGCGCGGCGGCGACCCCGCCCCGCTTTTTCCGTGCCGTCCCGCACCCACGCCACCCTTCTATTTCGTCCGACCCCCGACGCCGTCTACGGCTTCACGCGCGCGCGCCGCCTCGCGAGCGTCGCATCGGCCCACCAGCGGATCGAGGTCTGGGAGACGCCGCAGCTTGGCGTCCTGTTCACACTCGACGGCCGGCCGATGACCTCGGCCGGCGATGAGTTCGTTTACCACGAGTGCATGGTCCACCCGGCCGCGCTCGCCCATCCCGAGCCGAAAAAAGCGCTCGTGCTCGGCGGCGGCGACGGCGGCGCTGCCCGCCAGTTGCTCATGCATCCGAGCATCGAGCGCATCGTCATCGCCGAACTCGATGCGCAAGTTGTCGAGATGGCGCGCCGGCATTTGCACACGGTGCATGCGGGTGCGCTCGACGACACGCGCGTCGAACTCGTGATCGGCGATGCGGCGCACTTCGTCGCGGCGACGAAGGAGCAATTCGATCTCGTCGTCTTCGACCTGACGCCACCGGACTCGCCCGCAGCCGAGCTCTACACGCCAGCCTTCTACGCACGTTTGAAATTGGCACTCAGCGCGCGTGCCGCGCTCTCGATGCATCTGGGCTCCGCGCATTTTCATGCAGAGCGCGCGGCCGACCTCTTGCGCGGACTGCGCGAGAGTTTTGCCTTCGTGGAGGTGATGTCGGCCTTCGTTCCGCTTTACGGTTCGCTATGGCTGATGGCGCTGGCAAGCGATACGCTCGACGCCGCCGCGCTCTTTAAGCACGACGTCGAGGAGCGCCTCGCCTCCCGGCGCATCGACGGCCTGCGATACTACTGCGCGGCGCTGCACCCGGCCTTGTTCGCGTTGTCACATGCGGTACGCGATACACTCGGCGCTCTCCGGTAGCCGGTAGTCGGAGTCGGAGTCGGTCGTCGGTCGTCGGTCGCCGGTCGCCGCCAATCCGTAGTTGAAAGCTTCGCCACGCCCGTTCGCCGTGCCGGCTGCGGCCGGCGGCGTCTCGTTGCTGGCCACCTTCCGCGGCTCTTTTTCACTCTGCTCCCATGCCCCGTTTTTTTCTCGATAATTCAATGCAGCCGGGCGACGTCCTCACGCTCCCCGACGAGGTGGCTCGCCATGTTCAGGTACTGCGCTTGAAGGTCGGCGACACGCTCGCGTTGTTTAACGGCCGCAGCGGCCAGTACGGTGCGCGGCTCGTCGAAATCGGCCGCCGCAGCGTCGTCGTCGAAATTGGCGAATTTTCAGCCATAGAAATTGAGCCGCCTTACGAAATCACGCTCGCGCAGGGTGTCGCAGGCGGCGACAAAATGGACTGGCTTTTTGAGAAGGCGATCGAGCTCGGTGCTGTGCGTTTGGTACCACTTGCAACCGTGCGCAGCGTGGTACGGCTCGCCGGCGAGCGGGCGCAGCGCCGGCAAGCGCATTGGCAGGCGCTAGCGCGAGCGGCCTGCGAACAATGCGGGCGCAATCGGATACCCGATGTCGAAGCGCCGTGCGACTTTACGCGGTGGCTCGACAGTCTGCCCCCCGCCCCCGCCGACGGCGAATTGCGCCTCATGCTGTCGCCGCGCGCAGAACTGTCGTTCGATGCATTGCCCAGTGCGGCGCCGGACGCGGGGGCGACTCTGCTCATCGGCCCAGAAGGCGGGTTGTCACCCGAAGAAGAAGAAGCCGCCGCCGCACGCGGGTTCACTGCGCTCGCGCTTGGCCCGCGCGTACTGCGCACGGAGACGGCCGGCATTGCGGTGCTGGCCGCGCTCGCGGCGCGGTGGGGAGGCTGGTGAGCGAACGTCGCCGACGATCCATGACATCGACATCGCCTGCACCGCGCAAGCATCCAGAGGAATGAGTAAGCGGACAGCTACTGCATCCGCCCGCACAGAAAAATACAATCGGCCCGCGTGACGGCGGGCCTCGCGGAATGGACTGCTGCGGCGAGGGGCGGCCCCTTGGCATGGCGTCTATCGCTCAACCCGTCGCTCAACTTGACTTGTTCAGGCGAACGAGTAAAAAACTCGGAACGCGACCTTGCGCTCGGCCCAGAATTCAGCCGCTTCGCGGAACACATCGAGCAGCGTCTCACGGCCTTCCTTGTCGAACTTCTGCGCGATCGGCAGCGCCTCCAGCACAATTACGAACCCCGGCTGCGGACCCGCCTTGTGCACCAGATCGGTCAGGCAGTCGTAGAGGGCGTCGTAGTTCTTGCCGAAATGCTTCGGCAAGAGGAAGGATGTCGCGATTGTTTCGAGCACTTCCTGTTTGGAATTCGCGCTGCCGCAATACGCAAAGAGAAAATGCT
>JAXDQB010000547.1:0-2706 GCA_034668065.1 Paraburkholderia sp. | reverse complement strand
CGCGAATTGCGTCAGAAGCTTTTCGGCGACTGACGAACGCGTTTCGCGCGGCGGCAACGGCCGCGCACCATTACGCTGCTTCCTCAAGAGGCGCGCGGCATACCGCGCGCTTTTCTTTTCGCTGCTTCCCACAACGTCCCGCGCGGTTGCACCCGAGCCGCTTTTCGGCGGACTTTCGCCGACGGCTCTTGATAAAGCAGCGCACGCCCTAAAATGAATCCGATGTGCGTCGCATGAGCGGCGGCGCAGCTTGCGCCGCGGTTCGTCCGCCACCCGATTCGTCCGTGCGGCGCGAGAGCGCCGCCGGCGCTTTTGACGTTTTCAAGGAACGCACAATGGAGCAATTTCACGGCACGACGATCGTTTCCGTGCGGCGCGGCGGGCTGGTCGCGCTCGGCGGCGACGGCCAGGTGACGCTTGGCAATATCGTCATGAAAGGCGGAGCGAAGAAGGTCCGAAGAATATACGGGGATAAGGTGCTGGTTGGGTTCGCGGGCGGCACGGCCGACGCGTTTTCCCTGCTCGACCGCTTCGAGGCGAAATTGGAAAAGCATCAGGGGAACCTGACCCGCGCCGCCGTCGAGCTCGCCAAGGATTGGCGCACCGACCGCATGCTGCGCCGTCTCGAAGCGATGCTTATCACAGCAGATGCGAGCACCACGCTCGTCATCACCGGCAATGGAGACGTGCTGGATCCCGAAGGCGGCATCTGCGCGATCGGCTCAGGCGGCGCATACGCGCAAGCCGCCGCACGGGCGCTCGCCGAAAACACGGATCTTTCGCCGCGCGAGATCGTCGAGAAGTCGCTCGCAATCGCGGGCGACATGTGCATTTACACCAACCACAACCGCGTCATCGAGACGATCGAGTGAGGATTACGATGAGCACCATGACCCCCGCCGAGATCGTCTCGGAACTCGACAAGTACATCATCGGCCAGCAGAAGGCGAAAAAAGCGGTGGCCGTCGCGCTGCGCAACCGCTGGCGCCGTCAGCAAGTCAGCGAGCCGCTGCGCCAGGAAATCACGCCGAAGAACATCATGATGATCGGGCCGACGGGCGTCGGAAAGACCGAGATTGCCCGGCGCCTTGCGAAGCTCGCCGACGCGCCGTTCATCAAGATCGAGGCCACCAAGTTCACGGAAGTCGGCTACGTTGGCCGCGACGTCGACAGCATCGTGCGCGACCTCATTGAGATATCGCTGAAGCAGACGCGCGAAACGGAGATGCGCAAGGTGCGCTCACAGGCGCAGGACCAGGCCGAAGACCGCGTTCTCGACATTTTGCTGCCGAGCGCGCGGCCGGTGGGTTTCGGCGCGAACGCGAACGAGCCGACCGAGGGCAGCGCGAGCAGCACGCGCCAGACTTTCCGCAAGCGCCTGCGCGAAGGCCAGCTTGACGACAAGGAGATCGAGCTCGACGTCGAATCGCCGCAAGTCGGCATGGACATCATGGGGCCGCCGGGCATGGAGGACATGACCGAGCAGATCCGCTCGATGTTTGCCAACCTCGGCGGGGGCAAGAAGACGCGCCGCAAGATGAAGGTGAAAGAAGCGCTCAAGGTGCTGACCGACGAGGAAGCGGCGAAGATGCTCAACGACGAGGAGGTCAAGGCGAGGGCCGTCCAGAACGTCGAGCAGAACGGCATCGTGTTTCTCGATGAGATCGACAAGATCGCGTCGCGAAGCGACGCCGGCAGTGGCGGCGGCGAAGTCTCGCGCCAGGGCGTGCAGCGCGATCTTCTGCCGCTTGTTGAAGGCACGACGATCAACACGCGGTACGGGATGGTGAAGACGGACCACATCCTTTTCATCGCGAGCGGCGCGTTTCATCTGTCGAAGCCGAGCGATTTGATTCCCGAGCTGCAGGGGCGCTTTCCGATCCGCGTCGAACTCGATTCGCTCTCCGTTCAAGACTTCGAATCGATTCTCGTCGCCACCGACGCGAGCCTTGTGAAGCAATACCAGGCACTGCTCGCAACGGAGAGCGTCGAGCTCGAATTTGCGGAAGACGGCATTCGGCGGATGGCCGAGATCGCGTATGCGGTCAACGAGCGCACGGAGAACATCGGCGCGCGGCGGCTTTACACCGTTATTGAAAAGCTGCTCGAGGAAGTGTCGTTCTCCGCCGGCAACCACGCCGGCAAGCAGGTGCAGATCGACGCGGCATATGTCGATAAGGCGCTTGGCGATATCGCGCAAAGCGAAGATATCTCGCGCTACGTGCTTTGACGGCGCGCCGCCCGGCGACAAGCGGCGGCACGAACGGGCGGGCGGCAGTACGAGGAGACTCATTCGGCTGCCAGATTGTCTAGGGGTCACGCGTGCAACGCGCGTACCCCGTCCCAACATCGACGAGACTCGTCCGCAGCCCCCCTTATCAAACGAAACAAGACTACGTACCGCCCAATGCGGCCAGAGACGGTGGCTTCACGCCCCAACGGGGCAAGTCAGTTTCGGAATCATGCTCTTCGAAACGAACCGCCCCTTTTTCGGCGTAAATCGGCAACACAATAACTCAGCAGAAATTTATGCCGTCCGAAGCGCAAAGACGGTATGGAGCGCCCCCAAGCTTATCCCACATTTCGATAATCAATCTGATTTACGCCAACAACATCACCACATAGCCTATCTTTTCTGATAGGTATAAAAATAGTCGCCCGACCTAAAATCAATCTGGACTAGCGCGCGCCCATCGCGATCACTCG
>JAXDQB010000546.1:0-4624 GCA_034668065.1 Paraburkholderia sp. | reverse complement strand
CGCCTACTTCCTGCCGGAACAGGTGGCCGTCGAATCGCGCACGCGCGTGGCTTATCCCGGCGACACGTGCCCCGAGGGCGGCGACTGGTTCTCGAACCACCTGCACAAGAAGGTGCGGATGCAAGCCGGTGAGCCGCTGCCGGGGCCGGAGTTCAGCCCGAACGGGGACCGGGTCATCTGGTACCTCAAAGTGCAGGACCCGGCCCCGGAGCCGGAACCGGAACGCTGGCCGGAGGAGGTGCTGGCCGAGCTCGGCTACAACCCGGTGGCCGAGCCGAAGCCGGTGTACTGCAAGACGCGCGAAACGTGTCCGAAGACGGGGCTGTGGAAGCCCATCGTGCCGCCCGATATCAGTGGCTACGAGCGGCTGACAAGGCCGGGCAATCCGGCGATGAGCCCTCTGTATATGGAGGCGGGCCGGCCGATGCCGCCCTTCGGCGCCGACACCCGGGAAGACGAGGCGCGGATCGTCTGGAAGTGGATTGGCGAGAGAGGGGAGTATGCCAACGCGCCGATCTACGGAACACCATTCTAAGCGTGGGCCTGCTGTCCGCGCTGACGCAGCCGGCACAGCAAGGCCCAAGGCCCGCACGCAGGTCACAAGGCGTCGGTGCCGAGAGGAGATTTGCGGCGTCGGCCAACAAGAACAGCAACGGAGTGTCCTGAGTCATGAGCACGCTGGTGAACGCTAACCCTAATCCGGCCGAGAACAGGATCGGCGCGATCGAAGTTGGCAAACTGATTTGGGAGCGTGCGGCCGCTTCGTTCGCGTGGGTTGGCGGGGCGGTGGCGGGCGAGTTCAGCCAGAAGCAGACGGCCGGGCAGATCGTCTTTGATGCTGTTCTCAGCATGTTCCCGCTGCTGGGCGAAGGCACGGCGGCGCGCGATGCGATTGCGATCTGCCTGCGCATGAGTGAGGACCGGGAGAAGGCGGAGGATCGCTGGGAATGGATCAAGCTGGTGCTGTGCCTGATTGCGGTGGTGCCGCTTATCGGCGGCGTACTCAAGGGCGTGGGCAAGCTGGTTGTGCGGGCGGTGGAGCGAGGCGAAGACCTGGAGAAGCTGGCCGCCGAGATCGTCATGTTCCTGAACCGGATGGGGCGTGGCAACGCGTATGAGTGGCTGCGGCAGCTGGACTTTACGCGGTATCAGGGCGCGGTCGCGGGGGCGCTGGGGGAACTGCTCGATCGGCTCACGCGGGCGAGCCAGTACATCGTCAAGAACTTTGGGGGCGTTTTACCGGAAGCCGTGCGGCAGTATCTGGGGGCGTTGCCGCCGAAGCTGCACGGCATTGCACGCCTGGGCGGGAGGATGGTGCCGCAGGCGTTGAAAGACCTCAACGACTGCCTGGTGCGGGTGCGCGCGCATATGGTCGAGGGCACGTGGGCCGATATCACGGTTGGAGGCAAGAAGATCACCACGCGCGAAGCCGAGGGGCGGCTCGCGACAGCGGCGCGTGATGGGGAAAAGCTCGTGCATCCACCTGCGACCAGGGCGGACTATCGGCACCAGGACGGCTGGCCGGATCTGACCAAGGGGTGTCACGTCGTGCAGGAGCAAGAATCGCGTATGGTGACGTTCACCACGATTGGTTCGTTCAGCCGCAAACAGCCGATCGTGGCCGATACGATTTCTCCGGGGCGCACGACGCTGGCGCGAGTGATCGATGCGACGGAGCGTGAGTGGAACCGAACCGGTGCGCTATCGACGAGAACCAAGCGGTCAAATTACTGGCTGCCCCGCCTGCCTTCCGATGGCCGCGAATGGCGGGAACAATGGGCGGTGGTCCATGACTGGAACCACAATGGCTCCTTTATCGAACTGACCTACATTCCGACCGCCGACGAACTGAGGGTGACCGGCGTGACGGTGCCACCCGACTGGGCCGGACTTCGCGTTTGGCGCGGCCAGGTATCGAGCCAGTTCGACAAGGAACTCGGCCGTTTTCTGCATGGCGGCGAAACGCAAGTAGTAATCGATTTCTCGCATCCCCACAATGCGGTGCTCGAGCGATACGTCAAGACGCTGACGGCGCAACCCACCCAGTGGAAGCAGATCATGTTCAGGCCGAACGACCGGGTAACAGTGCGTGCCATGGCCGCGGATGAAACCGCGCCCAAGACTGTGCCTCAGGGCTCAGCACCCGCGCTCCGGCCACCGCGCGCCACGCCGCGCCGAACGACGCCACCGAACCACGATAAGGAAATCCGCAATGCCACGTTTTACCTTTCAGGCGGGCAAGAACGAGGAGCGCGCGCGCGACCGTGTGTTTTTCCTGCTGAAGAAGTACACGAGCGCCACGTTGCTGCTGCGGGCCATTGACCTCTACGACGAGTTTCTGCGCGACTTCGAGCGCGAAATCAAGAAACCGGAGAACGTCCGACTCAATCTGCTGGGCGAACCTGTTCCCTTTGAGAACGATCTCCACCGTTTTTTGCAATTTCTGCCGCCGATGGAGTATGCCCGGCCGCTACTGACCAGTCCGGCCAGGCGAGCAGAGGCGTTTGGCATGTTGCGCGAGGCGATTCAGTTCAGCGGGTTTATCTGGGGGCGACGATACGAAGAAATGGAGGCAGGTGAACCCGGCACGCTGTTCTACCGGCTCGGATATCGCTGGTTTCCATACGAATCGACCGGCATCTTTGGAAAGGCGAATTTATCGTGCAGCCTGCTTTCCCTCATGTGCACGACCACATCGAAGCACGGCATTAAGCGCGGGGTCGTTTGGTTGGGCAGCACGGTCGACTCACGTAACGTGATGTGCTGGACCTACGAAAGTGTCTTTTTCGACGCCGAACCTTGGAACAATATTCCCCCGATTGTCTTCCCGCCGCACATCCCGCCATGCCCACCGAAGAACGAAGAAAGCGAAGGCCAGATATGGAGCGGCCAGACGATTCCGGTGACGGGCATTTGGGAGCCGTGGCCGATCGACCCGAAGGCGGGCGTGCGTTGCCCGAACTACTACCTGGCGGGCGACACGGCGAGCCAGTACCAGATGGAGGGCACGGACACGTTTGAGGATGTGCGCTGGCGTCTGATCTGGACGGATTCGCGCTACGCGAGCGGGGGCATTCCGGCTGAGGAAGGCGACTACTTCCTGCCGGAACAGGTGGCCGTCGAATCGCGCACGCGCGTGGCGTATCCGGGCGACACGTGCCCCGAGGGCGGCGACTGGTTCTCGAACCATTTGCACAAGAAGGTGCGGATGCAAGCCGGTGAGCCGCTGCCTGGGCCGGAGTTCAGCCCGAACGGGGATCGGGTCATCTGGTACCTCAAAGTGCAGGACCCGGCCCCGGAGCCGGAACCGGAACGCTCGCCGGAGGAGGTGCTGGCCGAGCTCGGCTACAACCCGGTGGCCGAGCCGAAGCCGGTGTACTGCAAGACGCGCGAACCGTGCCCGAAGACGGGGCTGTGGAAGCCCATCGTGCCGCCCGATATCGGTGGCTACGAGCGGCTGACAAGGCCGGGCAATCCGGCGATGAGCCCACTGTACGTGGAGGCGGGCCGGCCGATGCCGCCCTTCGGCGCCGACACCCGGGAAGACGAGGCGCGGATCGTCTGGAAGTGGATTGGTGAGAGAGGGGAGTATGCCAACGCGCCGATCTACGGCTCGCCGTCCTGAGCGCACGCTTGTCGTTTCCGGCGCTGCGCTTCCCACGAAGGCCGCCGAGCGACTGCGCATGCTGGATCGCCTGCATCAGGTGGCGTTCCGCGATCGCGTCAGCTGCCGGATTGCCGCAACGTCAACGGGCCGGACGGGAAGCCGGCGTATGGTCACCCCGTATGCCCCCCATCGCCCGGCCCAACCGAGCGGGTGTGGCCGAAGTCGTTGCCCGCGCGGCCCGGCAGCGTTTCCCGCGCCACATCGAGCCACGCGCGCGCCGCGTGCGACAGATAGCCGTTGCGCCGCCAGCCGATCGCGACCGCCCAGGGAATCTCGGGCGCGGACACGGGCCGGCAGGTGAACTGTGCGGCGTCGAGCCGGCGGCAGTAGAGCGCCGGCAATAACGCAATGCCGAGGCCCGCTTGGACGAGCGCTGCCATGAAATCCCAGTGGCCGCTGCGCGCGACGATCGTCGGCGTGAACCCTACGTCGCGGCAGGCTCGCATGACAATATCGTTGAGTGCGAGGCTTTCGCCGTAAAAGACAAAAGGCTCGGCCGCGAGGTCGGCGAGCCGCACCTGCAGCGCGGTGTCCCAGTGCGAACCGTGGCGTGCGACAAGCCAAAGCGGCTCGCGCAAAATCGGCAGGACGTCGAATGATTCCGCATCGACGGGCAAAAGCAGCCCCCCCAGCTCGAGTTCGCCTGCCATGAGCGCCGCCTCGATCCCGCGCGAGCCTTGCTCGAAGAGCTTCAACTCGATCTTTGGATAGCGCCGCTTGAACTCGGCGAAGGCCGGCGTGAAGAGCGAACCGCCCATCGGCGGTGTGCCGATGGTCAGCTCGCCGCGCCCGAGCGTGCTGAGATCGTCGAGCTCCGCTTGCAGCTGCGCGTGTGAAGCCAGCACATCCTGGCCCCGCTGAAAAACAACGCGACCCTCGTCGGTCAGCACCATCTGGCGGCCTTCGCGCAGCAGCAGTGGCGCCCCGATCTCTTCCTCCAGCGCCTTCACCATCTTG
>JAXDQB010000545.1:0-4202 GCA_034668065.1 Paraburkholderia sp. | reverse complement strand
TGCAGACGAAGCCATGGTGGAGTGCGGGGAAGCGGCTATGATCGCGGGCCGCTGTGCCGTCGTTGGGGCGTAGCTGGGCTGCCTCGCGCCACTTGTCGTCACTCTGCCTTGCGCCGTATGTGATGCCCCTTGCAGTTCTCGAGTGTAGGTGTTGTCATGCCTTCCTAAAAGCATTGCTGTGCCGTAGACGACTAATGCGAACGCCGTGAGCGCCGCACCCGCTTTCAGGCCCCAACGACGAGCGCCCCCGAACAATGGCATGCGCGCGTCGCCATACGGTTGTAAATCGGCCATATCGAACAATGGCGTTGGCCGTGATGGCCAAAGCAGTTTGCCAGCCGGAACATCGGCACGCGCCACCTCTGCGAGTGCGGCTGCGGTTCTTGCCACGTCGGGTTTCTCCGGCGGTACACGGACGCCGAACGCGATGCGTGCAGCAGCACCGCAATGCGGGCAAAACGAAACCGGCCTGGATACTCTGCCGCCGCAGCGCGCACATTCCGCTGGAAAAAGCGTGCCGCCAGAGGGATGATCGCCCATCTTTGAATTTGCGCTCCTGAAAATGCAGGCCGAACGATGCGTCAGGCCTGACCGTCCGGCCTTGGCGAACACATTCGCGCTGCATTCGATGTAAAGAATTGACGCTAATTGCGATGGCGCTAATCGCAAATTTGACGGTTTGACCAATATCGGTCAGCGGCGGGCCAGCGTCAACCCGAGAGGGCAGAGCCCCGTCAGTGCGTATCAGCCATAATTCAGCCGTTTCAGCATTTGTCAGCGGGTGTGTGGTTCGAATCATGGTGTTGCCCCCATCTTTTGCCTAAATTCTGGGCGCGCCGCCCCATGCCCTTGCCAAAAATGCTTTCGGAGCTGGCGGCCACACGCAGCGGTGCCCGGATGGTGCTCGATCACCGGGCGTAAGGCATTGGATTTTATGGGGCAAAAACGATGGGTATAACGTTATGGGTTCGAGTAGACTGACCCCCGTGTCAGTCCCTGCACATAAAATGTGCCAACCCATTTCAGATTGCGCACGGAGGCATTGAGTATGCATGCAGTCTCGCCGCTTGATAATCCCCTCATCGATGCCGTTTCCGAGGCTCCCCCGCGCGATCTGCGTCGCGTCGGCATTCATCCCGACTATTGGTACCCCGTGGCCTGGTCCCGGGAGGTGAAGCGCGGCAAGGCGCACGGCGTACGTTTTGCGGGCGAGCCGATCGTGCTGGTGCGCACGGAATCGGATGCGGTATTTGCGCTTGAGGATCGCTGTGCACATCGGCAAGTTCCGCTACATGCCGGGGTGGTCGACGGGGAATCAATACGGTGTTGCTACCACGGTTGGACTTACGACTGCACGGGCCGCTGCATCGATGTGCCGTATCTTGGCCGGGAGCGTTTGCCAAATGGTGTTCGCTCCTATCCTTGCCGCGAATTGCAAGGGATAATTTTTATTTTCCCCGGCGATGCGTCGCTCGCCAAGGAGC
This sequence comes from Paraburkholderia sp., assembly GCA_034668065.1. Lineage (GTDB taxonomy): Bacteria > Pseudomonadota > Gammaproteobacteria > Burkholderiales > Burkholderiaceae > Trinickia. The sequence continues at coordinate 2,718 of JAXDQB010000545.1, read as the reverse complement.
AACCACTACCGCAACTGGGCTCGGTTGCGGACCCGGCGTACAAGACGCGCCGCTTTGGTCGCGAAGTGGCGTGTCATTACTCGTTCATGCACGAAAACTTGATGGATATGAACCATCAGTTCCTGCATCGTCGGCAAATGGGGCAAATGCGCGCTCGTTCGCTGGCACGCCGCAACGGGGAAGGCTGGGTGGAGGTCGACTACACCTTTACCCGCATGGCGGGTAAGCAGCCGATCGGCGAAGCACTTGTCTTCGGTGAGAGTCGAAAAGGGGCGAATGAGGACGTCCGGGACGTCATGACGATTCGCACGAGCTATCCCTATCAGACTCTGCAAATCCGCACTGCCGATTCAACGCTCGTGATGGATCTCTGGATCGTCTATGTGCCGCTCGACAAGGAGCAAAGGACAAACCGGACTTTTGGATTGCTTTCCATTCGCAAGCCAAGAATTGCCGGTTTGCTTGATATAGCTTGGCCATTGCTGGTCTGGTTCACTGAACGCATCTTCAAGGAAGACCGATGGATCGTCGAGCGGGAACAAGAGGCTCACGATCGGCAGGGTGCCGACTGGAATCACGAAGTGTTTCCGGTCATCAACGAGTTGCGAACGTTATTGCGTGAGTGTGGTGCCCCGCCCGCGGCTTGATGTGCAGAAAGGGAATCTCGAAGGCTTGATCGTTGTAAGGGCCATTTCGCGGTACGGAAGTTGCTGTTTCCGGTGCCAAGGGACTTGGCAGGCGACGCATGACTCGCATGCATGGTTGATGGTCCTCGGATCGTTCAATCGCTTTGGGAGGTCTCATGGATCGCACTTCGAGCCGATTTCAAACCTTAAACGCAATGGCCCGCAACGCGTTTTTGGGGGTGCTTGCGATCTTCTGGGCTTCCTGCGGCGGCGGGTCGGGCGATTCCGGCGGTTCTTCGGGCAGCCCGCCTTCCGCGACCGGCGGTGCTAGTACCGGTACTGCCGCCGGCACCGGCACTACCACCTCTTCGTCGACGGATGTTTTGACGTATCACAACGACCTCGGGCGCACCGGCCAGTATTTGGCCGAGACGACATTGACGCCTGCCAACGTGAGCTCCGCGAGCTTTGGCAAGGTCGGCTTTCTCGCCGTGGACGGCAAGGTCGACGCTCAACCGCTTTATGTCAGCAATGTACCGATAGGTGGCGTGGCGCATAACGTGGTGTACGTCGTGACCGAGCACGCCAGTGCGTACGCATTCGATGCGGGCACCAGCGCGCAGCTTTGGCAGCGCTCACTGCTCGGTGCGGGCGAGACGACGAGCGACGACAGGGGCTGCGGCCAGATCACGCCGGAGATCGGCATCACGTCGACACCGGTGATCGACCGGACCCGTGGTACGAACGGCGTGATGTACACCGTTGCGATGAGCAAGGATGCAACCGGCGCAATCCATCAGCGCCTGCACGCGGTTGATCTCGCCACGGGAGCCGAGCTTCTCGGCGGCCCGACCGAAATTGCGGCGACCTATCCCGGCGCAGGTGCGAACAGCAGTAACGGCTTCACTGTTTTCGATCCGAAACAATATGCCGAGCGGCAGGCGCTAACACTCGTCAATGGCAATGTGTATCTCGCATGGACATCGCACTGCGACCAGGGCATTTATGGCGGCTGGGTGATGGCGTACAACGCGAATACGCTTGCGCAGACAAGCGCTCTTAACCTGACTCCGAACGGAAGCGAGGGTTCGGTATGGATGAGCGGCGCGGGCATGGCGTCCGACGGCGCGGCGCTCTATCTGCTCGACGCGAACGGCACTTTTGATGTCACTCTGAACGGCCAGGGCTTTCCGGTGAATGGGGATTATGGCAATAGCTTCCTAAAGCTTTCGACTTCGCCAAAACTCGCGGTAGCAGACTACTTCGCAACATTCAATACCGTTGCTCAATCGGCGAATGATTCAGATCTTGGTTCGGGCGGCGCGCTGGTGCTGCCTGATTTGATTGATGCGAACGGCGCTACTCAGCATCTTGCACTGGGGGCGGGCAAGGATTCGAAGATTTATGTGGTTAACCGTGACGCAATGGGCCGGTTCAATCCGGCTGCCAACCTGATCTGGCAAGAGATTGATGGCCAGTTGTCCGGCGGCGGTGTCTTTAGCATGCCGGCGTACTACGGCAACGTCGTGTATTTCGGCGCTGTTGGCGATTTCCTCAAGGCGTTTCCGGTGACTTCCGCGCACCTTGCGACAACACCGGCATCGCAGAGCGCGACCACGTTCGCCTACCCGGGCGCGACGCCGAGCGTGTCCGCTAACGGCGCTACCAATGCCATCGTGTGGGCAGCCGAAAACGGCAGCGTGGGTGCGCTGCATGCGTACAACGCCGCCAACCTCGGCCAGGAGCTCTACAACAGCAATCAGGCCGGTACGCGAGACACGTTTGGTGCTGGCAACAAGTTCATTACGCCGATGATCGCGAACGGGCATGTCTACGTTGGCACGACCAACGGGGTTGCGGTTTTCGGGCTGTTGAAATAAGGCGCGTCTGTATTGCCGGCCACCATCCAACACGTGGCGCCTGACGGCGCTGCTGTCCGAAATGGCGTCACGGTTGCGTCGACGCTCGGCCGCAACCTATCGGCGGTGGCCGCCGGGCATTACATCATTTTTGTTGCGTTGCTGCCCGGCGCGGCTTTGCCCGGGGCGACGAAACTCGAAGCTGCTGCTTTGAACCTGATCTTATCGGCTCG
>JAXDQB010000544.1:0-2504 GCA_034668065.1 Paraburkholderia sp. | reverse complement strand
CATCGCCTTCACGCTGGCCGGCGAGGAGCGCGCACCGGTGACCTGGGCGGCGGCGCTGCCCGGCGCCAGCGGCCGGCTGACCCGGCTCGGCGATATTTTGAGCGCGGAGTTTCGTACCTCCGCCATCGAGGTGCGCAGCGAGCGCGAAGGCGTGGTGGTGGAAGGCTTTGCCGCGGCGCCCTCGCTGACCCGGGCCAACGCGCTCGGACAATACCTGTTCGTCAACGGCCGCCCGGTGCGCGACAAGCTGATCATTGGCGCGGTGCGCGCGGCTTATTCGGATTATCTGCCGCGCGACCGCCATCCGGTGGTGGCGCTGTTCGTCACGCTCGACCCCGAGGGCGTGGACGCCAATGTGCATCCGGCCAAGACCGAGGTGCGCTTCCGCAATGCCGGCCTCGTCCGCGCGCTGATCGTGCATGCGCTGAAGGATGGCTTGGCGCGCGAGGGCCGGCGCACGGCTGCCAACAGCGACGGCGCGGTGCTGGCGTCGTTCCGCCCGGCATTTACGCCGCGCACCAATTGGGACTGGCGGCGCTCGCCGTCTTTTCCCGTGGCAGGCGGGGCCGCGACTGCATTTGCCGAACCTGGACAAGCCGCGTTCGACGTCGGCACGCCGACCGCAGACGTCCGCTTCGAGCAGGCGCCTGCGGCCGACCTGCTCGATCGCCCGCTCGGCGCCGCGCGGACGCAGATTCACGAGACCTACATCGTGTCGCAGACCCGCGACGGGCTGATCGTGGTGGACCAGCACGCCGCCCATGAACGCATCGTCTATGAGAAATTGAAGGCGTCACTGGCGCGCAACGGCGTGCAACGGCAGATTTTGCTTATTCCGGAAATCGTCGAACTCGACGAAGCCACCGTGGAGCAATTGCTCGACCGCGCCGGGGAACTGGCGAGCTTCGGGCTTGCGATCGAATCCTTCGGCCCCGGCGCCGTCGCGGTGCGCGAAACGCCGTCACTGCTCGGCAAGGCCAACGCCGCTGGGCTACTGCGCGACCTCGCCGAGCACATGGCGGAATGGGATGAAGCGCTTCCTCTGGAGCGCCGCCTGATGCATGTCGCCGCCACCATGGCCTGCCACGGCTCGGTCCGCGCCGGCCGCATCCTTAAACCCGAGGAAATGAACGCGCTGCTCCGCGAGATGGAAGACACGCCGAACTCCGGGCAATGCAACCACGGCCGGCCGACCTATGTGGAGTTGAAGCTCAGCGATATCGAGAAGCTGTTCGGGCGGAGATAGATTTAGAGGAGACTTTCATGACCAGAGACGATCTAAAGCCCATTATTTTGGAGGCAATAGGTTCGCCGGGAAGTAAAGAGAGAGTCGCTAAGATTGCGAAGTTTATTTGGGATCATTACGAAAGCGATTTACGAGCGTCCGGTGATTTCTTTTATACTTGGCAATACGACATGAGATGGGCAGGCGATGGCTTGGTCAAGGAAGGAAAACTAGGACGTGGACTCATAACGCGCGGCCAGCCATAGCCGAATAGATGCGAGTTGGACAAAGGCAAGGTAATTGGCGGCGAGCTTGTCGTAGCGCGTCGCCACCCGACGACAATGTTTGATCCTGTTGAAGAACCGCTCGACCTGGTTGCGAGCGCGGTAGAGATAGGGGCTGAAGCAGATCGGATCGCTGCGATTGCTTTTCGGCGGGATGTTGGCCCACGCACCCTTCTTCATGGCAAGCTCCCTGATCCAGTCCGCGTCGTAGCCACGGTCGGCAAGCAGCATTGACCCGGATTTCAGACGAGAGAGCAGTTTTCCGGCAAGTCGAACGTCATGGGCCTCGCCAGGGCTCAGCGCAAGCCGTACCGGCAGACCATTGCTATCGACCACCGCATGAATTTTGCTCGTCAAGCCGCCGCGTGACCTTCCCATCGATTGGCGCTGGTTTCGTGTGATGCAGGCTCCATGCTGATGTACACGGACAATGGAGGTGTCGATCATCTGGACAGCGGCATCGTGGGCAGCGGCAAGCGCGTCTATGATGCGGCTCCAGACGCCAGCCCGCCGCCAGCGAACGAAACGGTTATAGCAGGTCGTGTAAGGGCCAAAATGATCCGGCAAATCGCGCCAAGGTGCCCCGGATCGCAGGACCCAGAAGATGCCGTTGAGGACACGCCGGTCGTTTACTCGAGGAACGCCACGCGGCTTGTTCGGCAGCATGGCCTTGATGGCAACCCATTCATATTCGGCGAGTTCGTAGCGCATGATTCGATCCTCCAATTTGGGAATTTGAATCACAAGACTTCGGCCTAACGCAACGCTCCCGGCTCAGTCGCGGTTGGGCGTTCACGGGCAGAAGCGGACCTCAACCGGCCGATAAACGATGGATGTCAGTGCGATGAGCGACGCCACGAAGACTGCATGTGCGGACGCACGGATTGTTCCCGCCTTCGTCAACGCTTCGGGGCGCAGGTCGCTTCTCTCGCAACGATAGACGTTACATTCGCGCCATCATTCGTGACTCGCTTTCCACGCCTACTGCGTGTATG
>JAXDQB010000543.1:0-4654 GCA_034668065.1 Paraburkholderia sp. | reverse complement strand
CCGACTTCGCGAATCGACAGCCCCGCCAACTCGATGCCAGCCGCCCGCAACCGCCGGCCGAACGCCTCGCCGCCTGGGGCAAGCCGCGCCGCACCGGTTGGACTGGCCTGCACTCGAACGACGAGCTGCGTTCCGGTTAGCACGAGATCGGCATCGACTGTGCCAAGCGTCGGCAACGCCAGCGTGAGGCGCGTGCGCCACGCCTGCTCGCTCAGCTCATTGAACTCGGGCTGAGCGCCCGCGCCCGAGCGGCGCCGACGCTCAGGCTCAATGGTCCAGTCGAGCTTCGTGCCCGGCCAAACTTCGCCGGTCCAGCGGAATTGCTCGGTCGCCAGCAAATCGAGTTGTTGGCGCACGAGCGGTAGCGTCGCCGGGTGAATCGATGCCGCCATCGACGCGGGCGCGCCCGCCAACGTCTCGCCGGAGCGTGGGAGGGTGCCGCCGCCCTTGCGCGCGGCGTCCGGCTCTGCGCCCACGGCCGGCAAGCCGGCGAACTGCCGCACGCTGGAGTAGGCGCCGGCAAGCGCACGAGCCTGCCCGGCCAGCGTCGAGGCGAGTAATTGGGCCGCCGCCGGCCGCGGCGGCAACGCCGCGCCGGATGGCGGCGCTTCGGACAAACCAAGGACGGGCATGCCCGACAAAGCGCCGAAAAACGCGTCCGGCGGCTCTATCCCCTCCGAGGCGGAACTCGCCCAGCCGGGCGCTGGCGCGGCGGACTGTGCGGCGAGGCGTGCCTGCGGTTCGTTGACAAGCGCATCGGCCGGGTAGCTGCCGGCCAGCCACTGGGCAAGATGCGATTCGTAGAAGAGGCCGGTGTCGGCAACAGTCTGTTCGAGCGCTGCGGCCAGCGCACCGACTGGCACGCTGGCCGCAGACGTCTCTGTCACGGCGGCGGGGCTGGTGGGCGAATTCGCCGAACTCGCCGAACTCGCCGCGCTGCCCGACACAGCGGCGCTTCCTGCCGCCGCCTCGTTCGCGGCTGGGTCAGGGTCCGCGGTGGGGAGCCCCGCGCCCCCCACGGCGCGCGCGTCGATGGCGGGCGGCGCGGGCCAAATCGGCGTATCCCCCATGACGGCCGGCGTAGCCTCCCCGCCGAAGCGCGAGATGGCATCGAGCGTCAACGCGACTTCGGACAGCGTCGCCTGAGCCGACGGGGGGGGCGCCGCGTCCGCGGCACTGACTGGCACGGGGCGAGCATCGTCCATCCGAGCGGAGGCGCCCGTCTGCGCCGCGGCTGCGCGCGTGCCCGCCCCGACGCCCTCGATCAGCGTGTCGATGCGGCTCGCAAGCACGGAGCCGAGCGTGGAGTCGATGCCAGTCATGCCGCTTTCCTCAGCGTCGTTCAGCGCCCTTGCCGGCCTTCCCAATCGACCGGCCTATCGGCATGGATTCATCGTAAAACTTGCTCCGATTTGTAACCCCCGCGCTTTCCCCCAAGGGGACTTCCTTCGGGGCATCCTCCCAAGGGGACTTCCTTCGGGGCGTCCCCCAAGGGGACTTCCTCCGGGGCGTATGCGGTGGGGCCGGGACTGCGGTTGAAAGGCCGGTTTTCGGCAGTTGCTGCCTGCCAGCGCGCAAGATGAAAGCAGCTAAAGCGCACTAACCTAGCTCGCCCCGAACAGTTCGTTGAGCACGCGCACGGGACGCCGCGCCGAAAAGAACGCCGAAAGGCGCGCGACGCTCGGGTTGGCGAGATCTCGGATGGCAGCGTCGTCGGCGAGTATCTGGCGGATGAGGTCGTACTTGCGGATCCGCTCGCTATCGTCGAGCGAGACGCTCTCGTCGACGTCGCGCAGCATGTCGACGCGCGATCGATACTCTTTCTGCAATTCGATCATCTCGCTCCACAGCGCCTTGCGTGCCGCCATCAGCATGCGGGCGGAAATGGCGGCGATGGCCTCGTAATGGCCGATGTGGTTGGCTTTCGAACTCATCGCTGGACTTCCGGCAAGCCTCGCGCCGCCATCTTCGCCGCTTCAGGGCCGATCCCGATCCAGGCCTCCTCGAGGGTCGCGAGCAAACCGTCGACTTCGACGAGCATCGCGTCGCTCTGCCCGATGTTCGCCTCGAGCAGCCTGTGCGTCATGTAGGTATAGAGCGCATCCAGCCGCAGCGCGATCTGGCCGCCGATCTCCTTGTTGAGCGACGCCTGCAGGCCCCCGGCGATGATCCCCATGGCCTTGCTGATCGCTTCGCCGCGCGGGCCGATGTTGCCCTGCTGCAAGTGCATGCGAGCCAGCGCGATCGCCTGTCTCGCGCCCTGGTAGAGCATGAGTATCAGACGATGCGGATCCGCGCCCATCACCCCTGTCTCGACGCCGACGCGCGCGTATGCGCTCGCTCCAGCGTGTCCTTGGGAAAACATTGGCGCTCTCCTTCTTCTTTAATGTGTTTCGCGGTAGTTCAATGGCATGCGGCGATGCTCGTCTCAGGACCCATCCGTTGCCGGGCAAGCTGCGGGCCACGCCCGCCCCCAGCACGCCGAATCCCGACACCCGTTGCTCATAACGCGGTTATCGGAATGCCGAAGGAAAGCTTTAGGCAGGAAAACGCGTACAGCGGGTCGAAAGTTCGAGAAAGAGTCCCCGTGCAACGCCCGTGCGCAGATTTCGGCCGCAATTTTGGCAGCGCGCTTGGCCCTAGATCGACATCTGCATGATCTCGTTATAGGCCGAAACAAGTCGGTTGCGGACCTGCAAGCCGAATTGAAGGCCGATGTTGGCCTTTTGCATGTCGACCATCACGTCGTTGAGCGAGACGTTCGACGCGCCAAGCTCGAACGCCTGCGATTCGCCGATCGCCTTTTTCTGATCGCCGCTGATCTTGTCGATCGAGCTTTTGAGCGCCGCTGAAAAACTGCCGGCGTTGGCCGCGCCCGCTTGCCCGCCCAGTGCGGTCGCGTTCGTGTTGCCGGCCGCCTCAGCGGCCATCGCCCGCATTTGTTGCAGCGCCGAATCGAGCGCATTGACTGGCACAGTCATGGTCTCCTCCCCCCGATAAGTACGAAACTTGGCGATTGCCGGCCGCTTCCCGGCGCTTGCCAGCCCCGGGCGAAAAACGCCGCAAAGGCCAGCCGATCACGGAAGGGAGCATAGCAGCGCCCCCCCTCCCAAACAGGTGAAACTAGGGGGTAAACCCACTTCTGTTCGAGTGATGACGTGGTGGCCCGGTATGGATAATCCAGTTCGTGAAAGTGTCCGCTGGTGCCGTTTTCTCTTGTGCATCGCGCATGCGCCTGCCGGACACCCCCGCATCCCGGAGAACCCCGAAGCATGGATTCGCAGGCCAACTCTTTGATCAACCCCGACGCCCGCATGGGTCTGGCAGGTACACAGCCGGGTATGCCGGCTGCGGGTGCCACGCCAGGCGCGGGTAGCGCGGGCGAGGGCGCCGCCGATTTCGGCGGCTTTGCCCAGCGCCTGCCGTCGCTCTCGCAGGTGCGCGGCAATCCGCGCGCGGCGCTGATCGTTGCCGTGGCCGTGCTGATCGCCGTCGTGGCCGCCCTCGTGATATGGAGCCGCACGCCCGATTACCGCGTGCTCTACAGCAATCTCTCGGATCAAGACGGCGGCGCCATTATTGCTGCATTGCAGCAGGCCAATGTGCCGTACAAGCTCTCGGAAAATGGCGCCGCCGTTCTCGTGCCGTCCGATCAGGTCGGCGAGGTGCGTCTGCGGCTCGCCTCGCAGGGGTTGCCCAAAAGCGGCTCGGTGGGCATGGAGTTGATGGACAACGAAAGGTTCGGCATCAGCCAGTTCGCCGAGCAGGTCAACTATCAGCGCGCCCTCGAAGGCGAACTCGAACGCACGATCGAGTCGATCTCGGTGGTCCGTCACGCGCGCGTGCATCTCGCGATTCCGAAGCCGACCGTTTTCGTGCGCGAGCGCGAGGCGCCGACGGCGTCGGTGCTCGTCAATCTTTATCCGGGCCGCACGCTCGACGAAGGGCAAGTCTCAGCCATCACGCACATGGTGGCCTCGAGCGTGCCCGATCTGCCGTACAAGAACGTCACCATCGTCGACCAGGACGGCAACCTGCTCACGCAACCGGCGCTGGGCTCGGGCCTCGACGCGAGCCAACTCAAGTACGTGCAGCAGGTGGAGCGCGACACGCAGCAGCGCATCGACGCCATCCTCGCGCCGCTTTTCGGGGCGGGCAACGCCCACTCGCAGGTGAGTGCCGACATCGACTTTGCGCAGGTCGAGCAGACGGCCGAGACGTACGGCCCGAACGGCAGCCCGCAGCAGGCGGCGATCCGCAGCCAGCAGACGAGCGAATCGACGGAGAGCGGCCAAAACAGCACCTCGGGCGTGCCGGGCGCGCTCTCGAACACGCCGCCGCAGCCAGCCAGCGCGCCAGTCGTCGCGGCAAGCGGCGCGAGCGCGACGGCATCCACGACGCCGGTCAACGAGCACAAGGACGCGACGACGAACTACGAGCTCGATAAACACGTCTCACACATGCAGCAGCCGATGGGTGGCATCAAGCGGCTTTCGGCGGCAGTCGTAATCAACTACCGGCCGGTCGCCGACGCCAAGGGGCATGTGACGATGCAGCCGGTTGCGGCCGACCAGCTCGCGAAGGTCGATCAACTCGTGAAGGACGCGATGGGCTTCGACGCGAACCGAGGCGACTCCGTCAACATCGTCAACAG
>JAXDQB010000542.1:0-8690 GCA_034668065.1 Paraburkholderia sp. | reverse complement strand
CCATTCGGTCGACCAGATAGATCATCCGCACGTTGTCCGAAACTCGAAAGAAGCAACCTCCGCGTTTGCTATATGTCACGACGAGCGTTACCGAGTCGCTACGCGCGGCCCACGCGCTTGACAGGACCGCAGCAACGCGCTCGGCACCGCCGGCTTCCATGGAGCTGACGACGAGGACAATTTTCATTCGCGACAATCTCCCAGAGAAGCCGCCGGTTCAGCCCGCATTGCCGCTTCGCCGCATAGCGCCGCCGCCGCACAGCATGCCCATCGATAGAAGGAACGCGCTCGCATACATCAGCGCCGTCGAAATCTGCACGCCCGCGAGTCCGAAATGGCGGACGAACACGAAGTTGCCCGCCACCTTCAGCGCGAAACAAAACAAGGCGATATTCGCCGTCAACCTGAAGCGTCTTTCGCTCGCAAACAGCTGCGATAACACCTGCAGCGCAAAGTAGAACGGCACCTGCAGCAGTCCCCAGCGAAAAATAGCCGTCACCTTGACCGTGTCCTCCGCGGTAAAGGCGCCACGTTGGAACAGTACGGCGATCATCTTCGGCGCAAGCAACCAAGACACCGCAACGCCGGCAAGGCCAAGCGCGAGGGAAGCTAGCGCCCATAGGAGCGCGGTGCGGCGGGCGCGTTGCGCGTCGCCCCTTTGAAGGATGTCGGAGAGGATTGGCAAGATGGCTTGAGCGGTGGCCATCGCGCCCATACTGAGCAACAGCGCGAGCACCCGGTTGGCGTAGCCGAGTATGCTGCTCGAATTTTTCCCTAAATGCGCCGCGAAGTACTGATCGAGCGGTGCGCAGAAGCACAGTGCAATTTGGCCGATCATGAGAATTCGCACCGATAACCACATCGGTTCCCACTCGGGGCTGTTCAGTGAGAAGCGGACGCGGCTCGACACTCCGTCCACGCGCGTGGCGAGTGTCTTCAGAAACACAACCTGCAGGGCGTGGCCGACGACGGTCCCTAAGATCAGCGGCACAAGGCTTCGGCCAGGCTGAACCAGCACACTGATCAGTATCACCGTCGCGGGCAGTCCTTCGAGTAACGAATTGATGTGCCGCTCGCGAGACTGCAGACGCCCGGCATAGATGCCGGACGCGAGTATCAGCACGCCAGTTGGCGCGAGCCAGAGCATCAGTTGCCAGCACATCTCGCGCGTCAGAGGAGGCAAGTCGCTGCCTATCGCGCGGACGACGACCGGCCAGGCGATATATAGCGCAAGGGCGAACAGCATGCCCGCCACTGCCGCGGCCCCTTCCATCTCGCCGACGAACTGCGCCTGCTCGACACGTGCGCGCGGGCGCAGACTCACGAACGTCGGCACGAGCACGGCGCCCATTACCCCTAGCAATGTGATGGGCAGCCACGTCACCAGCGTGGTGGTGAACTGGTACGCGTCGACGATGTTGCTAACCCCGTACTTGTACGCGATCGCCATTTCTTTCAGCGCGCCGGCGCATCTGCCGGCTAGCACGAACGCGGAGACGCGCAGCGCGCCCCGCGCAATGCGCAGATGGTCGGAATGGGTGCTGCGCACCCTCGCGCGCCAGCGCGAAAGCCGGTACGTCAGCGCGCTTACCAGCACGGTTTGTACTCCATTGTGGACGGGCCAATCCCAGTTACTCGGACAGGTTGGGGCGAGCATTGCATCACGGGGCAACCAGTTCGTTTGGCACGTTATTTCGTGCTGCCGTCGTACTGGCTCACCGTATAGGCGTGGCTTGCGTAGCGGCCAGGATGCACGTACTTCATGCTGCGCACGGTGAAGCCATTCAGAATGACGGCGTGCACGCGGGCGCCGGTTTGAGCGAAGCGCTTAGTCGTTTCCTCGATTTCCCCGATGCTGGTTTCGGAGAAACGCGCCACCAGAAAGACCGTGCCGGCGCATGACGCAACGACGCCCGCGTCAGAAACCACGAGCGCCGGAGCCGAATCGAGCAACACGATGTCATACAGCGCCGACGCCCTGCGCATGAAACTCTCGAAAGCGCTGCCATTCAGCAGTTCAGACGGGTTCGTGGGATACGTGCCGCACGGCAACAGATCGAGATTCGGCATAACTTCGCGCCTGATAACGTCAGGAAAACGCGCGGGATCCGCGAGCGCTTCTGCCAGCCCCAGGCCGCTCGCTATACCGAAACGGCGATGCAGCGCCCCCTTGCGCAAATCACCGTCGACGAGCAGCACCCGTTTGCCAGCCATCGCCAGCGTTGCCGCGAGATTTGCCGCAACGAACGACTTGCCGACCTGCGGCAGCGGACCCGCCAGCATGACAATGTTATTGCGCGCACCGAGTAACGCGAATTGCAGCGCCGAACGGAACGAACGTAGACTTTCGACCGCCGGGTCACGCGGAAAGCGGCGCGCGAGAATCGGATCGTGGGCGCCTGACGTGTTCGCCTCGCGGTTTAAATCGCTCTGCTTGGCGCTATGCGGAACCATCGCGTACACCATCAGCCCCGTGCGCGCCTCGACTTCCTCGGGCTCTGTCACACCGGCAAACAACAGCTTGCGGACGAACGTAATCGCGACGCCCGCGAACAGACCTAGCAATGCGGACACGAGGATGATCAGCGCACCGATTGGACGGACTGGATGCTCGGGCACATCGGCGCGGTCGATCAGCTGTGCGGAAGCGGCCTTGCTGGCTTGAACGAGCCGAAGTTCCTCGATCTCGTTGCGCACCGCAGTGTAGAGCTCGGTCGACACCTTTACATCGCGCATCAGTCCAAGCGCGCCCTGCTCTTCCATCGGCATGGCTTTCATGCGCGCTTTCTGATTGTCGAGGTACTGCTGAGTCAACGCGATCTGAGCGTCTATCGACGCTACAGCCGGATACGACGGCGCAAACCGATCGGCCAGCTCGGCACGGGATCTCCTAAGATTAAGCAGCTGCACTTCCGCATCCGCGACCTTCTGCAAAATCACCCTGCTTTCATCGCTCACATCGACGAGCGTATTCCTGTTTCGGTACGCGTTGTAGCGCTGCTCGGCCGCTCCCATTTCCGCCCGCATTGCGGGTAACCGGCCTTCGAGGAACTTTAGCGAGTTCGCTGCTATGGTCGCATTACGATCGCCGTTCTCACGCACGTATTCGTCGGCGATTGCGTTCAGCGTTTTACTGAGACGCTCGGGATCGGTCGCCCGCATCGAGACATTCAAGACTTTTGACTCAGTGCCCGGCTCGCCGCCCTGCTCGACGACCTGCAGACGCTTCTGAATCTCATCGATCGCGTCCTGTCGCGACATCCGAGTAAGATCGAAACGGATGCCAGGTGCCGCCACGATCGATTTGATGAGCAAGGTTGCGCGGCCCTCCGCCGTCGTGAACGTTTCGGCTGTGCCAACCGTTCCTACGACGGGGCTGGCAAGGCCGCTTCCACTCAGCTCGTAGCGTCCTCCGGACAGCGCCGTAACCGTAAACGGTCGACCTTCCAGCTTGCGCGGCACCTCGAACGCGCCTACCTCAATCTGTTCGTCGCCCCACGCATATCCGCCGAGTCCGAGAAAGCCGGGCCTCGAAAGACCCGTGCGATAGCGGGCAATCCGCGCCCCGATCAACGGGAAACGGTGCGGCCCGGAGACCAAATCGAGCTTGAGCGTGTCGACCGTATGCGCGAGGATCGAGCGAGACTGAATCAACTGCATCTCGCCCTGCGCGTTCGTCTTCGAATCGAACGAAGGCGCCACACGGCTTAGGAGCGCCGGATTCATGGCGCTTGCGGCCTCGGCCGGATCACTTATCTTGATGAGAAGGCTCGCCTGGTAGACCCGTGTGCTCAACGCAACGGCGCCACCCAGCATCAAGCAGACGGCCACCGACAACGCGATTGTCAGCCAGTTGCGCAACAACAGATCGAGAAGCTGAGGCAGATTGCCGGCAGGCGCCGACGAAGGTCTAGATGTCTGCTCTACTTGCATAAAGCCCCCTCGGCACGTGACACTGGATTGCGCAAGAACTCAGGCATGCGCACTTTGGCTCCGTAAAGCGAATGTTTGAGAGCGGCACGCCCTTCGGCTGTGTGACACTATATAAGCTGAGTTTAAATATCTATGTCTGATAACACACGCACATGAAAATGTGCCGTCGCCTTTATGTTTGACCGCGCACTAACATTACAAACAAGCCGTATACACTACATTGCACTTCATAAAACAATTTCCCAATAAGTCGTTTGGCTGCTGCAAAGATACTGCTCCGCACACGTGGATGGATGTGCTTCAGCAGAAGTCAGCAGAGACATGGAGCCAATCCTACGAAGGCATAGAAGGACGTTTTTTGCACCTTTCCGAACCTATCTGACCTGCAATTTTCTTATTAATACTTAATCCACACGGCCTTATCACAAAGGGATTTGTCTATTCACTTACTATCAACCTTGATGCAGACGTATTGATCCCCTTTTTGGGCAAGCCGAAAATCGAGGCCAGCAGATCCAAACCAACGGAGCCACTAAGATGCCGAACCTGATAGTAGGCTTGCTGATCTGCTTTCTAATCACATTATTGATCGTCAGATACGCGCGGCTAATTGGCGGAATCACGCTCGATAACGACCTTGCCGGTGTCCAGAAAATGCACGTAGTGCCAGTTCCTCGGGTTGGCGGCATTGCGGTGGTGCTCGCGGTGACTCTGACCCAAGGGCTCGGAGCGCGGCTCGGCACGAATTCAAAGGAACCCTTCGAACTGCTGCTATGCGCGACGCCGGTGCTGCTAAGCGGCGTCCTTGAGGACATCACCAAACGCGTCAGCCCTGCCACGAGGTTGCTTTGCGCGATTGGATCTGCGGCCGCGGGCGTCTACCTGCTGCAGGCCGTCGTCGGACGTGTCGACCTACCCCTCATCGATGGTCTGCTGAAATACTGGCCGGTCGCGGTTGGACTCACGCTACTTACGGTATCGGGGGTGACCAACGCGATCAATTTGATCGATGGTCTTAACGGACTGGCCGGCGGTGTCGCGGTGCTGGTCTTCTGCTCGATTGGTTTTGTCGCATATCAGGTGGACGATGGGTTCGTTTTGAGCGTCTCCATGACGATGATCGGCACCATCATCGGATTTCTCATTTGGAACTACCCCTTCGCATCGATCTTCCTCGGCGATGGCGGCGCCTATTTCATTGGCTTCATGATGGCCGAGCTTGCCGTGCTGCTCATCGCGCGTCACCCGAACATCTCAGCCTGGTACGCCGCCGTCGTCACTCTCTATCCTGTCTTCGAAACCGTATTTTCGATCTATCGGCGGCGCATCGTCCGTGGCTGTGCAGCGGGCCAACCCGACGGCATTCATCTGCACACACTCATCTTCCGGCGTCTGGTGCGCCCCACACTGCATCCGGAGACCTCGCGCCAGCGCACGCGCCGTAACGCGAGGACGGCGCCGTACCTGTGGTTGATCAGTCTTATCAGCATCGGGCCCGCTACCTTCTTCTGGCAGAACGAGGTGGTGCTTGCCGCAACCGCCATGACGTTTGTCGCTGTTTATGTCTGGTTATATACATCGATCATCAAATTTAGAACACCGCGCTGGCTCCTTACGAACATGCCGCGCGAAAGCGCGCCCGCCGCCAGCAGTACCCACACCAATCCGCCATGCTGATGCGCGCACCGCGCTCACGATTCGGCTTAGCACCGGATGCAATGACTATGCGCCCCCCCTTCTTGCATCGCATTTCTTTATTCGTCGCGCTGCTGGTGTGCTCGCTGACGAGCCACGGACCTTACGTCGTGATGTCAGGGATTTTGCTGCTATGTGCATGCTGTGTGCGCGCCCCCGATGTCCGCGAGGCATTGTTCAGCCCGCGTTATGTGGCTTTCCTTTCGCTCTCGGCGACGATCATCACCGCGTTCTATCTTTGGTATCTCGCGGTGCCGCATGCGAATACCTCGCATGAGCTCGAGAAGTCTGGAACCAACAACTTCGTCTTCTTGCTGTTGGTGCTGATGTTTCTCGCTACGTTTTCCGCGTTGATAGAAGCACGCCTTGACGAGATGGCGACGATGCTCTCGGCGTTGCTCGTCCTGCACTGCGCCGTGCTGCTTCTACAAACGGTGATGCTGATCGTCACCGGGCGGTATATCGATTTCCTCCAGCCGATAACCGGCGAGGCCTCGCGATACCTGAACTACGCGTCGGTCAATCCGATCTTCGGATACCGTCCTACGGGGCTCTACGTGGAGCCGTCGACCTTCGCAGCCGCAGTTGGCGCAATGACGGTCGGCTATGTTCTGCTTTCCCGGGCATCTGGCCGCGCACCGTCTGTCCTGCCCATCGCGTTGACGGTTGTATCCATGCTCATCACACAATCGGCTGCCGCGGTTGTACAAACGGCTGTGCTGATTGCAGCCTTGATGTTCGGGCACATGCGCCCTTCGTCCAGAGTGTGGGCAGCGATAGCGGTCGCGATGCTCGCCGCTGTGTCGCCGGGCCTGATTTCGGCGTATTTCAACAGTTTCATGCTGAAATTCTCCTCGGATTCGGGGATGCGATTCGCGCTGATGTCGTACGTCTTCCATCTGCGTCAAGGTTGGGACTACGTCTTCGGTTACGGTCCCTTCTCCCTCGAATACGATCTGTACAATCTCGCCAGCGCGAAAGCCACCGGCTCGCCATCCGTCGCGTCACTCAATGACGCGGGCCTGCTCAACTACTTTGTTGTGCTGTTCGGCGTGGCCGGCCTGGCAATCCCCGCCGCGATATTTCTACGCATGCGCAAAGACGTCGGCACAGTGTGCTTTTTCGGTCTCCTGATGACCACCAAACTGTCGTACACGGCGCCTGTCCTCTACTTTGGATTGCTACCGCTGATATTGCGGCTTGGCGCGCCGCCGCGCGTAGCCGTGACGCCGCGAAGTGTCGGCTCGGTTAACGCCCCGCGCCATCGCGGAGATCCGTCTTGCGCGCGCCTGGCGATCGATGACGGTTCGCAGTCCCGCTCATCGTGAAGTGATCGCTGATCATTCGCTTCGCCTTTTTTCGCCTACCTGCATCCTCCCGTTTGTTCCCCAACTTGGCCACTGCGTCCGAAGGTGGTCATTGCCTTTGTCATTTCCCCAATGCATGCCGCCGTTTGACAATCGCAGATTAACGCCGCGACGCTCACCGGAAAATCTCCCCCCAGCCCCACGCTGAAACCCGCGCCGTTACGCGTTGTCCCTGTCGAAAATCGTGTTTTCTCAACGGTACTCTTAACCCTCTTCTGGGAGCCAGTGCCGTTCCACGTATCTCAATGCCCGAATCGCTGCCCTCCGCCGTAAGCCATTGATTTTCATAGGCACTCACAGTTTCTTATATGGCGCAATGAGCTATACCCACGTATGAAATCGACATCCCTATGGCTCAAGCATTTTTGCCTTGCAGATAATATTTCCTTGCTCGTGGCCGCCTTACAGTGACGACTCTTGTTTTTCCTTTGGTCGAAGGCGGCACTCTGATGACAGCAATATCGTTTGCCGATTTTGACGGCAATGCAGATTGTGACGTTAAAACGTCACCCATCTCCACTTTGCGGCTCACCAACTACAACGCGACGAATGTCTCTAAAAATTACGCGCAGTCGTGTCGCGAATTTAACGAGTGCAATAGATTGCGTCAGCCAATGGACAAGCCGGAACTCTGAAACGAGTCTCGCGGGAACTTCGATTCCCGACAAACGGATTCGGCAGAAATTTGTGGCGATGTAGCGGCTCAGAGAAAGCCGCAAACGCACTTGTCATCGGGCAAACCAAACTGAGGAATGTTGATGAAGTACGTTATATCGTTAATATTATGTTGCGTCTCGCTAGGCGCTTGGGCGCAATCCGAGCCAGCTTCCGTCATTGTCAATGGCGTTCAATGGGATCGATGCGCCGGCGAGCATAACCAATGCTCTTTCACCGATACAGAATCCATTCTTTACGGAGCGTGGCCCCCAGTATCTCCTTCTCCCATGTACAAGACCTTCGGCCCCTTCACGGGCGGTCATTTATGCGATAACGCTCTTGGATCCGACCCAGCCTACGGTTACCTCAAGTCTTGCTACCTGAAACACCAAGGCAACCCAACGAACGTTGTGGTTAATGGGGTTACATGGACGAAATGCGCGGACGAGCATTCGACCACCAATGGGACATGCAATTTTTCGGGCAGCACGAAGCAGGTTCTTTTTGGTTCATTCCCACCCGTGGCGCCTTCCGCGATGTCTGCGGTACGCGGACCATTCACGAACAGCGTTGCGTGTAGCAATACCTACCTGAGTCCCGATCCGGCTGTTGGGTATGCGAAGTCATGCTATACGAACAATACGGCGTCGCCCCCGCCGCCAACCGTGACGCTTACGGCTAGCCCTGCTTCCATCGCCAGTGGCAAATCATCGACCCTGACGGTGACGAGCACCAATGCGGTTTCCTGTACGGGTGCTGTGACCGGTACGTCAGGCTCCGCATCGGTGAGCCCGACGGCGACGACGACTTACACGGAGACATGTACCGGAGCCGCCGGAACGGCGCCTGCAACGGCCAAGGCGATTGTAACGGTGACGTCGACCGCGCAAGGCTTCACGCCGCCTGCGCTGGTGAACCCCGTCAGCCCCAAAACCTACGGTGCGAGGTGCGATGGCGTGACGGATGACACGAACGCGTTCCAGAGCGCGGTCAACGCCGGCGACGTGCTGGTGCCTGCCGGTACATGCGTCATCAACG
>JAXDQB010000541.1:0-11638 GCA_034668065.1 Paraburkholderia sp. | reverse complement strand
TGGCTTGCGTCTGCGCAGGCAGCGGTGCTTCGGTGACGGCATGCATTGCCGGCGGCGCGGGCGCCTTGAAGTCGGGCCCCGCCGCGCACGCCGAGAAGAGTGTCGTGACGGTCAATGCCAACCATGTCCTGCACGGCCATGCGCGCCGGCTGCATTCGATCGGTGGCCGGCGCGATTCGCAACGCTCGTGATTATTCATGCTTGAGAAGAAGGAGCTGTTCGGCGCCTTCCTCCTCTTCCCGGAGGAGACGGAAGGTTGGCTGGTGGCCCTGACAACGCGGCGATAAAGTATAGCGCCAGCGTTAGCTCATCGATAGCAATTTGAAAGAATCAGATCCCATCGCAACAGTTACCCTCTTCACGCTGTCTTCTCAATGCAGTTAGTCGCAGTCGGCGGTCGGCAGCGCACTCCGCGCTTCAGCCGAAGCGGCCTCGACCATGAAAACGCTGACCGAACAGTTTGCGAACTACGACGCCTGCCACCCTGCTCGCCGCAACCGAAAAAGCAATCGAGCGGACCGGCACGGGTCACGTCCCGCACCACCTAGGTCGAGGCGCCCGCATTTCCCGATCCTGCCCGTCAACGCGTCCGCAGCAATAGCGCAGCGTGAACGCCAGTGATCGCAATAGCCGCCCAAATCGGCACGTACGTCGCCATTTCCCCGGCGGACAGTGATTCGCCCAATACCGTGATCGACAATATGAGCAGCAGTACGGGCTCGACGTAGCCGAGAATGCCGAACAACGCCATCGGCAGCATTCGGCTCGATCTCAGATAGCAAGCGAGCGCGGCAGTGCTGAGCGCCCCGAGCCCAGGCAGCAGACCGGCGAGCAGTGCGGGATGATCGAACGCGGCACGAGCGCCCGTGCTCGTCGCGATGAGCACAACGGCGACAGGCAGGAGGAGCAAGACTTCCGTCGCGAACGTGACTAGCGAGTCGGCACCGATCGTACGACGGATGACGAAATACGGCGGATAACCGAGTGCAACGACGAGCGTGGGCCACGAGAACGCGTGCGTCGCCAGGAATTCATGCGCAACGCCGAATGCGGCGCACGCCACCGCGAGCCACTGAAGCGGCACGAGCCGTTCACGGTAGTAGAGACGGCCTACGAGCACCATCGAAAGCGGGAGAAGGAAATAGCCGAGGGAGACTTCGAGCACGCGCCCATGCAGCGGAGCCCACATGAACAACCACAATTGCGTGCCTATCAACGCAGCGCATATCGGCAGCGTCAGCGCGATCCGAGGCTCTCTCCGTACGCGGGCCGCGAGCTCGATGAGCTGCGGCATACGCCCCCGCACGGCAAGGAGCAGCAAAACGCCCGGCACCGTCCAGACGACGCGCCAGGCAAAAATATCAAGCCCGCCCAGAGGAGCGAGCAGTCGCGTGTACGCCGGCATCAGCGCAAACAAGGACGAGGCAGCCACCGAAAGCAGAATGCCCCGGCCCGTTTCGTGAGAATTCATTGTTCGCGCGTTTTATCGTTATTCGTCGAATATGCAAATCGGCCGCCAGCTCCTATTGCCAGCAACTTCGGGAAACGCCCCGCTTTCGAAACGACCCCAACCGTCAATGCTGTTCGAAGCGCGCAAAACGCCTCTCGATCGCCCGCTCTTCACTCGCGAAGTCAGTCACGCGCGCCGAAGGAGGACCGCGACGCATCCACTCGAGCATCCGGTCGATCTGATTAGCTGGACCTTGCAGCATGGCCTCGACCGAACCGTCGGGAAGATTCGCTACCCAACCCATTACGCCCAGTTCATGCGCGCGTCGGACCGTCGCGTGCCGAAAACCAACGCCTTGCACCGTGCCGCGCACCCGCACGTAATACGTTTCGATCCTCGCATTCAAATCAGGGCCTGTCATACCCGCCTCTCCTGACACTTTCTCTTGAACCCGGCATTGTAGTCGTCCTTCGCGTTTGCACGATGCGTCAATCGCCCGGCCGCAACTGAAGGTGGTCAATGTCACATTGTGAGTTGGGAATGACGTTCACTCGCCACTTCGACTCTCGCGCGCTCGCTTTCAGTTGAAAACTGATCTGTTGTCCTCTACGCCTGCCCGGTCCGCGATTAGAATCGCATGACTTTCGATACGGCGCATCCGCCGCATCGCTTTGCTATGGATGAGGAACCCCACAGATGACCGCAACATCACGCGATCTCGTGCTCGTTACGGGCGCATCAGGCTTCGTCGGCTCGGCCGTCGCACGCATGGCACTCGAGCGCGGCTTCGCCGTGCGCGTGCTTGTGCGCGCCACGAGCCCGCGCAAGAATGTCGAATCGCTCGATGCGCAAGTCGTAATTGGCGACATGCGCGACGAGGCATCAATGCGCGAAGCATTGCGGGGCGTGCGCTATCTCTTTCACGTTGCCGCCGACTACCGTCTTTGGGCGCCGGACCCGCACGAGATTGAGCGTGCGAACCTCCAAGGCGCCGAGGCGACCATGCGTGCCGCGCTTGCCGAAGGCGTCGAGCGCATCGTCTACACGAGCAGCGTCGCAACGTTGAAGGTGACGAGCGAAGGACGCATCGCAGACGAAACCATGCCGCTTGCGCCCGAGCAGGCTATCGGTGTTTATAAGCGCAGTAAAGTGCTGGCGGAGCGCGCAGTCGAGCGCATGATTGCCGAGAATCATCTGCCGGCCGTCATCGTCAATCCGTCGACGCCGATCGGGCCGCGCGACGTGCGCCCGACGCCGACGGGGCGCATCATTGTTGAGGCGGCGCTTGGCAAGATTCCGGCGTTCGTCGATACCGGGCTGAACCTCGTGCATGTGGACGATGTCGCCGCGGGCCATCTTCTCGCGCTCGAACGCGGCCGCATCGGGGAGCGTTATATTCTTGGCGGCGAAAACCTGCCGCTGCAGCAAATGCTTGCCGATATCGCGGCGCGTACGGGCCGCAAGGCGCCCACTATCAGCCTGCCGCGCTGGCCGCTCTATCCGCTCGCACTGGGCGCCGAATGCGTCGCAAAGATCACCAAGCGCGAACCTTTCGTGACCATCGACGGGCTCAAAATGGCGAAGAACAAGATGTATTTCAGCTCGGCCAAGGCCGAACGCGAACTCGGCTACCGTGCGCGGCCATATCGCGAAGGGTTGCACGACGCGCTCGATTGGTTTCGCGATGCCGGCTACCTGAAAGGGTGAGCAACACGCAACGCGCACATGAATGCAAAGCGCGCCACCGGCCTGTGGCATTTTGTTACAACCTCGATGTGCGCCGGTGCGAAGTACGCCCTCACGCACCGGTAAAATCGCGGACTCATTCGAAGAAACGCGCATGAACCTTCAAGAACAGATCGGGACACTGGAAGAAAGCATTGATCAGATCAATGAACTGACCGTGCTCGCGCGGGCGGCGCTCGCCCAGACAACTCAACTCAAGCCTGCCGAATCCGACGCAGCGCCCGAAGTATCCGGGGCCCGCGATGACAAGCCCTCACTGCGCGTCAGCCGCCCGTCTCAGAACGCGCTGACGCTCACAATCGGCGCGCAGGCCGTCACGCTGCATCCCGAGCAAACCAGTCAGCTGATCGAAGAGCTCGCCAATGCCCGGGCGTCGATGTCGCCCGAGACGCCGGCCACCATTGCGCCCGGCTGGGCCTTCGTATCGACAAAAAATCCGGTCATGGCCGTGCAAAAGCAGGCGAACGGCGACCGGCTGCTCATCGCCCGGCATACGGGCCACGGCTGGGTGCCATTCACGTTCTCGCCCGATATGGTCATCCAGCTATATATGATGCTGTCGCAAGGATAAGCGCGGCTTGCCCGCGCCTACTCCTTTTACGCACCCTTTCCTAGCGATCCTGAACGGGCGCCTGGACACGCGCCTTCCATTGGCCGCCCTTGCCGCGCCAATAACGTATTGCCGACGCGAGTGTCGCCCCGACGTAAAACAGCGCAACAAGCGGCAACGCCGGAGCCCAGTAAGGCGAACGGCCGTAATAGCGCAGCATCGGCGCATAGGCGCAGCACATCGCCGCCCATGCCAACCAGGCCGGCCAGCCCGGCGCGCCCAGCACGAGTGCGAAGACCGGGGGCACCAGGTAGATGAGCGTCATGCCGATAAGCGTGCCGGCGAGGAGCCACGGCGAGTAATGCAGTTGCGTGAACGCCGTGCGCGCGATCATGTTCCAAATCTCACGCGGGCTGTCGTATGGGCGCAGCGACACACTGCGCGCTGCGACGTCGAGGCGGATTGCGTGGCCGCCCGAGCCGCGATGTTTGATGCGTGCCGCAAGACTGCAGTCGTCAATAAGTTCGGCGCGAATCGATTCGATGCCGCCCGCTTCATCCAGCGCCGAGCGTTTTACGAGCATGCACCCACCCGCCGCAGCGGCCATTCTTTTGCGCGTGTCGTTGACCCAAGCGAACGGGTACAACTTCGCGAAAAAGAATACGAAAGCCGGAATCAGCGCCTTTTCCCAGAACGAATCGCAACGCAGGCGCACCATCAGCGAAACCAAATCGCGCCGCTCGCCCTGTGCACGTGCAACAAGCTGGGAAATGGCATCGGGGGGATGCCCGATATCGGCATCCGTCAACAGCAGGTATTCAGCGTCAAAACCGAGCGCCGCCGCGGCCGCAATGCCTTGCGACTGCGCCCAAACCTTGCCGGACCACCCTACGGGTAGAGGTTGGGCCGATATGACGCTGAGCCGGTCGGTCCTGCCCAGCGCAAGCGCCGCCGCCTGCGCGGCATTCGCCGTGCCATCCGTGCTGTGGTCGTCCACCACGATCACGTGAAAGTCGCCCGCGTAATCTTGTGTAACCAGCGACGTCAGCGCCTCGCCAATCACATCGGCTTCATTGCGCGCCGGAACAACAGCAACGACGCTGGGCCAAGTCTGCCTCGGCTCGAAGGCGACGGGCGGCGCCGGGCGCGTCCGCCAAAAGCCGCCACGCGCGAACAAGAGCACGCACCAGATCGCGAGCGACACGAGCGACAAGCAGAAAAGCACATTTATCATGCAAGTGCCTCCGTTGCATTGGCCGTTATCTCCGGCAAGCGGCTGCGCGCGCCGGACACTTGCAGCGGCGACCTGCGAGAACTGGCTGCAACGGGGGACTGTTCGGAAGAGTCGTATCCCATCGTGGGGGCCGCGGAGTAAGACGAAGGCATTGGTGGTAACGAGAGTGTAAGAATTGGGGCAAAACGCCGCCCTAGTTTACTGGCTCGGCGGGAATAGCGCGCGATCACCATTGTCATTGCTACAACGCTCGAAAGGTGTTTTGAAGCACTTGCGGCCCGTTCACGTTAGAATGCGCGTTTGAATTGATCGGTTTGCCGGCTTTCACGCCCGCTTTTAATAAATAGATGGGTCAGGGCGATCAAAGAGCCGCTTCTCTGGGCTTAATTTCGATACCCCGATTCAGTCGGAGTTCGTCAGAACATGCGAGTCATCCTTGCTCAGCCCCGTGGTTTTTGTGCGGGAGTCGTCCGTGCGATCGAAATCGTCGATCGCGCATTGCAGCGACACGGTGCGCCCGTGTATGTGCGCCACGAGATCGTGCATAACCGGCACGTCGTCGAAAATCTGCGCGGCAAGGGCGCGCATTTCGTCGAAGAACTCGATGAAGTGCCGCACGGCGCCGTCACGGTGTTCAGCGCGCACGGCGTCGCGCAAAGCGTCGAACACGACGCGCAGACGCGCGGGCTGGACGTACTCGACGCCACTTGCCCGCTCGTCACAAAAGTGCACGTGCAGGGGCGTCAGTACGTGGCCGCAGGCCGGACGCTGATCCTCATCGGTCACGCCGGGCACCCAGAGGTCGAGGGCACGATCGGCCAGATTCCCGGCAAGGTGCTGCTCGTGCAAAGCGAAGCGGAAGTTGGCGAACTCGATCTGCCCAACGACGCCCCGCTCGCCTATGTGACACAGACGACTTTGTCAGTCGACGACACTCGGGCCATCATCGATGCCCTGATGCGTCGCTTTTCCGACATTGTCGGCCCCGATACGCGCGACATCTGCTACGCGACGCAAAACCGTCAGGCAGCGGTGCGCGAGTTGAGCGCGCATGTCAACGTGCTGTTGGTGGTCGGCGCGACAAACAGTTCTAATTCCAACCGTCTGCGCGAAATCGGTGCCGAAAGCGGCGTGCCGAGCTATCTCGTGGCGGACGGCTCCGAGGTGCGGCGCGAATGGTTTGCCCACGCGCAAACGGTTGGTATTACCGCAGGTGCCTCAGCGCCTGAGGAAATGGTTGAACATGTGATCGACGCCCTGCGCGCGCTTGGCCCCGTGGAAGTCACGGCCATGACCGGACGCGAGGAGAAGGTCGAATTCAAGCTGCCGTCGAAGCTCGCCGAGCCCGTCGCTGCACGTCAAGTTTAAGGAGGACGCTTTGTCGATCCCGCTTCTGCAAAAATTTCGCGTCGGTGCATACATCACGCGCCAGCATCTCACCGGCAACAAGCGCTACCCGCTCGCGCTCATGCTCGAGCCGCTCTTTCGCTGCAACCTCGCATGCAACGGCTGCGGCAAGATCGATTACCCCGATCCGATCCTGAATCAACGGCTTTCCATCGAGGAGTGCCTGGGTGCCGTCGACGAATGCGGCGCCCCGGTTGTCTCGATTGCGGGCGGTGAACCGCTCTTGCACAAGGACATGCCCGAGATCGTTCGCGGCATCATCCAGCGCAAGAAGTTCGTCTATCTGTGCACGAATGCCCTGCTGATGGAAAAGAAGATGGACGATTACGAGCCGAATCCGTACTTCGTCTGGTCGGTCCATCTCGACGGCGACAAGGCGATGCACGATCACTCGGTGTCGCAGGAAGGTACCTACGACAAAGCCGTTGCGGCAATCCGCGAAGCGAAGCGCCGCGGCTTTCGCGTGAACATCAACTGCACGCTTTTCAACGATGCGCAGCCCGAGCGCGTCGCGGCCTTTTTTGATTCGGTTGGCCCGATCGGCGTTGACGGCATCACCGTCTCGCCCGGCTACGCATACGAGCGTGCACCGGACCAACAGCACTTCCTCAATCGCGACAAAACGAAGCAACTGTTCCGCGAGATTTTCAAACGCGGCAATCGCGGGAAGAAGTGGTCCTTCAGCCAGTCGGGCCTCTTCCTCGACTTTCTCGCCGGCAATCAGACCTACCATTGCACGCCGTGGGGCAATCCCGCGCGGACGGTGTTCGGTTGGCAGCGCCCCTGCTACCTCGTCGGCGAAGGCTATGTGAAGACCTTCAAGGAGCTGATGGAGACGACGGATTGGGACGCCTACGGAACCGGCAATTACGAAAAGTGTGCCGACTGCATGGTGCATAGCGGCTTCGAAGCCACGGCCGTTATGGACACCGTCGCGCATCCGCTAAAGGCTCTGGCCGTCAGCCTGCGCGGTCCGAAGACCGAAGGCGCTTTCGCGAAGGACATTCCGCTCGACAAGCAGCGTCCTGCCGAATACGTCTTCTCGCGTCACGTCGAGATCAAACTCGAGGAAATTCAACGCGCACCCAGCACGAAGAAGTCCCACGCGGCGGCGCATTGAGTAGGAAGTAAATGAGGCAATTGTGCTAGAAAGGCGCGGCGAAGTGATTCGTCGCGCTTTTTGTTTTAGGCGGGTGCGCGCATAACTCCTTTCCTTTGTTTGCGATGAAAGTCAAGGCGAAAATATTTTTGCTCGCGGTGGTGCCTTTTCTGATTGCGATTGCGGGAATCGGCATCGGCGTGCGCATGCAGGCGACAGCGCTCGCCAAGGCACAGCATGCTGCCATCGAAGCGGCGTACATGTCCAGCAAGGAGATGGAACTCAGGCACTACGTCAAGCTTGCAACGAGCGCTATCGCGCCGTTTTACGACGCAAGCGACGGTGCCACGCGCGACGATGCCACGCAGCGTCGTGCAGCGCTCACAGTGCTGCAAAAAATGGACTTCGGCCGCGACGGCTACTTCTTCGTCTACGACATGCAGGGCAACTCACTCATGCACCCGCGCGAGCCCGATCTTGTTGGCCGCAACCTGTGGGCAATGCGAGACTCGGGTGGGACGCTTCCGATTCAGGATCTCATCGCCGCAGCGGCAAAGGGTGGCGGCTACGTCCGCTACGTCTGGCATCGGCCATCGACGAACCAGCTCGAAGCAAAGCTCGGTTATGTGGTGCCCTTGCCGCGCTGGGGCTGGATGATCGGTACAGGCATTTATCTCGGCGGCGTCAATGCAGCGCTTGCCCACATCGATGAACACGCATCGGCAGACATCGGCCGCACCATGACCTGGATCGGTGCCATCGCGATGGGCGGCTTCGCAATCATTGCGGCGTGTGCTCTCGTGGTCAATTCCACCGAAAACCGCAGCGCCGATGCAAAGCTCAAGCGCCTGGCGCTGCAAGTCGTCGAGTTGCAGGAGCAAGAACGCGCCCGACTTTCGCGAGAACTGCACGACGGGATCAGCCAAATGATGGTCTCGGTCAAGCTGCTGCTCGAATCGGCGCTTGCACGGCTTGAGGCAGCGGCGCAGCCTCAGACACGCGTACCGAGCGCGGAAGCGGCGCTTTCGACTGCGCTTGGCCGCCTGTCAGATGCGTTGCGCGAGCTGCGCCGCATTTCCCATGCGCTTCGGCCTGCGATGCTCGACGACCTCGGCCTCGCTGCCGCGCTCGAGCAGCTGACACGCGAGTTCGGAGAGGGAACGGACATCGACATCGCCTTCAAACATTCGGCGCAAGGCTCTGTGCGCACGCTGCCGGACGCGCTTAATACGGCGCTTTTCAGGATCGCTCAGGAGGCGCTCACGAACATCGTGCGACACTCGCATGCGGAAAATGCGACGCTCGATCTTCGACTCTCCGAGCATGCCGTTACACTGTCGATCGCCGACAACGGCTGTGGCTTCGACATCGAACGCGTGCAGGCCGATGCGCGACGCGGCATTGGCCTGCGCAACATGCGCGAACGGCTCGACGCGCTCGAGGGCACGCTATCCATTGCATCGCAGCCGCACCGCACCGTAGTCACCGCGCAGGTGCCGTTGCCGCGTGCGGAAAGCGAACTTGCCTCCCTTTTCGTGCACGAAGCCCGCAACTCATGAATACGTCCTGTGAACGCAACGCAAAGATTATTCTCGTCGACGACCATCCGCTCGTTCGCGACGGGCTGCGGCTGCGCCTCGAAGGAATGCCGGGACTCGCGGTTGTGGGCGAAGCCGGCAATGCCGACGACGCCCTCGCGCTCGCGCAAGCGCTCAACCCCGATCTCGCATTGATGGATGTGGGCATGAACGGCATGAACGGCATTGCGCTCGCCGGCGTCTTCCACGAACGCTTTCCAGCGGTGCGCGTGCTGATGCTGTCGATGCACGACAACATCGAGTATGTGACCCAAGCTGTGCGCGCCGGCGCCAGCGGCTATGTACTGAAAGATTCCCCAGCCACCGAGATTCTCCACGCGATTGCGGCCGTGCTCGATAACCGGACGTTCTTTAGCGCTGGTATCGCCACGCGCCTGATTCAGGCAAGCGCGCTCCAAACGCCGACCGCACGCCTGACGCCGCGCGAATTTGAAATTCTCGACGCGCTGGCCGACGGTTTATCGAGCAAACAGATCGCCGAGCGATACCGGCTATCGGTGCGCACCGTCGAGACGCACCGGCTCAATGTCAAGCGCAAGCTCGAGATCGAGGGGCAGGCGGAGTTGATCAAATTCGCAGTCGAGCACCGGCGCCGATGACGCGCTGGCGCCCTGCGCCCGCCTCACTGGGTGCGCGCGTTGTGCAGCTTGAGGAAGTTGATGAGCCCCGGCACGCCGCCGCGCTGGAGTTGCTCCTTGAACTGCCCCTGATAGACCTGGATCAACCAAGCGCCCGCCATGTCGATGTCGTAAATCTTCCAATCGTTGCCGGCCTTTCCAAGCCGATAGCCGACTGTCTGCCCGTCACCGGGCGTCGTCACGGTCGACATGACAAGCACATCGTTGGGCGTGGCCGTTTGTTCATTGAAGGCGAAACTGGCGTCCTGCGTGCCGAGCTGCGCAAGAGACGCCGCGTAGATTCCCGTCATCAGCGTGCTGAACTGTTCTGTCAACTCTTTCTGCTGCTCCGGGGTCGCTTGCTTGAAGACCGCCGGGCCGACAGCAATGCGAACCGTGCGAGCGAAGTCAGTCGCCGGGATGAAGTTTTTTTGCACGATCTGGGTGATCTTCGCCATGTCGCCACCGCGTGCGGCGGCGTCTTTCTTCATCGCGTCAACCGTGCCGACGACCGCGTGCTTGACAATCTCGACCGGTGCCGTTTGCGCATGAGCGCCTACGCCGACAAGTGCGGCGACGAAAAAAGCGAACAAATGACGTTTCATGAAATTTCGACTCGACTGATGATATTGCCGGCCGACCATCGCCGGCGTCTTCGCGGCCCACTTGTCCGGCCGAAGCCGCGGCCGCAATGCAGTATACCGGTCATCGGAAGGTCGATGGCATCTGCTCGAATACACATGCTTTCAGCCGAAGAGCACCTTACCAGTTGTAGGGCCGGCGTCGGCACCGCTCATCGGGCCGGTACTTTGGCTGGGGCCCCGGCTAGGGCACCATTAACGCCGCCGATCCGGCGCAGCGCCCCTCGTGCCATGCGCCGCGACCGGCGACGTGTGCGGCCCGTTATTTGCCCGATGCTGGGCATTCGGGGCTTCTCGCGCGCAGCCGGTATACTCGGACATTTTGCTCGCCGGCTCCCGCTGCAGGCCATCTCATGCTGACACCCCTCATCGTTCGACTCGTTACCTGGTCGGTCCGGCGCCCCATATGGGTCGTCGCGCTTGCGTTGGTATTGGCGGCGGCGAGCGGGGTCTACGTCGCGAGGCACTTCAGCATCAACACGGACATCAGCAAGCTCGTTGAAAACGAGCCGCAATGGTCGGCGCTTGGCGATGCGATGGATCGTGCTTTTCCGCAGCGAGATCAAACCATCCTTGCCGTCGTCGAGGCCCCTGCGCCCGAGCTTGCGGACGCCGCCGCCGACGCGCTCGCTACTGGCCTGAAGACACCGGCTTATGCACGCGAGGTCGGCGATGTCTCCCAACCGGGTGGCGGTCCGCTCTTCGAGCACGACGGACTGCTTTTTCTCTCAACGAGAGAACTCGCAGGGACGACTTCCCAGCTTGCGAGCGCGCGGCCGCTCATCAACACGCTTGCGCATGATCCGAGCGTGACCGGCCTCGCCACGACGCTCTCGACAATGCTCGGCATGCCGCTGCAAACCGGGCAGGTGACACTGCCAGGCCTCGCAACGCTTTTCACGCGCAGCGCCGATACCGTCGACACAGTGCTCGCAGGCAAACCGGCCGCATTCTCTTGGCGGGCGCTCGTGGACGACGGTGCGGCTCACCAGCCCGCACGCGCGTTCGTGACGGTCGAGCCTGTCGTCAACTACGCAGCGCTGCAAGCCGGTGCGCAAGCCTCTGCGGCCATCCGCGCCGCCGCGCAATCGCTTGCCTTGCAAGAGCGCTACGGCGCGGTGGTCCGGCTTACGGGCCAACAACCGCTCGCCGACGAAGAATTCGCCTCGGTCGAAGATGGCGCCGCCGTCAACGGCGCAGCTACGCTCATCGTCGTGCTTGCCATCCTTTGGGTCGCGCTGCGCTCGAAGCGCATGATCGGTGCGGTGTTCGCGACGCTTGCCGTGGGTCTCGTGA
>JAXDQB010000540.1:0-2649 GCA_034668065.1 Paraburkholderia sp. | reverse complement strand
GACGCCGGTGACACGCTACTGATGTCGACCCGCCCGACATTCAACGATTCGGACGTGGTATGGGTATCGGACAAGCCGGGCCCGCACTCGCGTGTTCGCGTCGAGATCGCGCCGAAAACGAGCTATCTCGTCGGAACGGAGTATGGGAAGTTCGACTACTCGCTTGCCGCGAATATCGAAGCGTTCGTTCCGCTGTGGCGAGGCGCCGAGCTCTACGCCAGTTATGTGGAACCGATCAAGAATAGCGCCAACGTGGGAAACGCTCGCGTGTTCGGTGCGTTTGCACTCGAGACTGGGCTTTCCGACGTTACGCTCAATCAGATTGTGTGGGCAAATGCCCGGACCCTCAACGTAGCGAGCATCGGGAAGATCGACTTTCATTTTCTGGGCATTGAAGACGAGACGACATTTTTCGTGCCTTCGCGCCCAGATGTCGTTCGTTTGCATCTGGCCTATCTGAAGCGCCGCCACGAAGCATCATCGGCAGCGCTTCAGCGCAATGTGGAGAACGCGGTACTGACCTACCGCTGGGTGCAACCGTCGTGGCATCTGTGGGTTGAAGCGGGTATCGCCCGTTATGTCACTGGCGATCGCGGGCCGCTTTTGAGCGTGGTGCGGTGGTTCGACGATGTCGCGGTGACGCTCTTTGCGAACCATAGCGGCATCGGCACTTTCGCGGGCATGTCGGTCGCCTTTCCATTGACGCCGCGCCAAGGCATGCGGCCCGGTGTCATCGAGGTGTCGGGGGCTCAGACAGTCCCGTTGTCGGTGAAGACTCGCGTGGGCAGCGGGGCGAACACCGTGAGCTCCGGCGCGGACCAAAATCTCTCGTTCGGCTACAGCACCCAGCAATTCCTGCTGAACGAAGGCCGTTTCAGCGAGGCCTACTTCCAATCTCAGCTTTATCGCATGCGCGATGCCTATCGGCAATTCGCGCTTGAGGCCGTGGATGGCGCGAAATGAAGGAAAAATCAGGCGATTTAAAAAATCGCGGAGAAAAACAAAATGAAAAACCCATTGTTTGTTCGCAGTCTCGGATCGGTGATGGTTCTCGCGTGCTCCCTGCTCGCGCTTTCGGCGTGCGGAGAAGGAGGCGGGGGCCCTGCTTCGCCGGTCTCCTTCCAGGGAACGACGGCGCTCGGCGCCCCGTTTGCTAACGCCACGGTGACCTTTACATGCAGGGCGGGCACCGCCTCGACCACCTCGGACACTAACGGAAACTTCAGTTTGACCGCGCTGGTTCAGACGCCTTGCGTGGTTGCGGCGACAAACGGTGCGTTGACGTTGCACTCGCTGGCTCCCGGCCCCGGTGTGATCAATGTCACGCCGCTGACGGAGTTGCTAACGTTATATGTCGTCGGGCAATTGAATACGTCCGAAAGCGCGCTTCTTTCGAATTTCTCTGGCAACACGCATGCGCAGGCATTGCTATCGAATTCCGCACAGGTCAGCCAAGCGCAATCGGCCGTTGCCACTCTGATCAGCACTACCTATCACATAAAAATTAGTACAACGAACTTTCTTGGAACCCCGTTCGTGGCCGGAAGTGGCGCGGGTGCCGACGCGGATCTCGATGTGCTCGGCAAGACAGGCGCGATCGATCCGTCGACGGGGGCGCCATCCACTGATGCAACAAGCGCGACGCTGTCGCTGGGGCAATCCAATCCGTTCAACCCCGGTGGGCCGACCGGTGCAACCGGCGGAACGGGCGGGGCCGGCACCGGGGGCTGACAGCTCCGGTAACCGAAAACGAGCTTTATCGAGCGCGCGAATATCACGCGAACCGAGAAACTCATTTCTTACGGAACACGACGATGACGATGCTCCTCTTTACGGTGGCGTTTGCCGCCTCGCTGCTCGCGACCACCGTCATCGTTCGATACGCGGGGGTTAAAGGCGTGCGTCTGCTCGATGACGATTTTCGCGGCGTGCAGAAAATGCATATTCTGGCCGTGCCGAGAGTGGGTGGTGTGGGGATCGCCTTCGCCGCGGTACTCGCCTCCGTCCTTGCGGGGGCACTCGAAGCAACGCCGAAGACGCCGGCGCTGCTCTTGGCCTGCTCGGCGCCGGCACTTGCAGCCGGGTTCATCGAGGACGTGACCAAACATGTGAGCCCTCGTGCGCGACTCCTGTGCGTGATGGCGGCGGCGCTGCTCGCCTGCTTGATTTTGGGGGCCGTGATTGAACGCGTGGACCTGCCCATCGGCGATGCCGCCCTGACCTTCATCCCGCTCGCCATCGCATTTACGGTTGTCGCGGTGGCCGGTCTCACGAACGCGCTCAACATCATCGATGGGATCAACGGCCTCGCGTCGGTCGTCGGCATTTTTATCTTCGCGTCGATTGCGTACGTCGCTTATCGCGTCGGCGACGCATTCGTCACTCGAACCTCACTCATCATGATTGGTTCGGTCGGAGGCTTCGTCGTCTGGAACTATCCCGCCGGGCTCGTATTTTTAGGCGACGGCGGGGCGTATTTCATCGGCTTCATGATTGCCGAGTTACTCGTTTTGTTGCTCGCGGCCCATCCCTCGATTTCGGCCTGGTATGCGTTGCTCGTCAGCATCTATCCCACCTGGGAGACGCTGTTTTCAATGTATCGGCGAAAAGTGGTGCGCGGCATGCCGATCGATGTGCCGGACCGCGTTC
>JAXDQB010000539.1:0-5840 GCA_034668065.1 Paraburkholderia sp. | reverse complement strand
GCCGCGCCCGGGGGGGGGGGGGGGGCGCGGGCGCGCGCCGGCGCAAGCGCATTCCCGCCCAAAACGGCCGGCCAGCCGAGCGAAGGCGTCAAGTTCTCGGCACCGCCGTCGGGCGATCTGCGCTACGACGTTTTTTTCAATGGCATGCGCAATGCGCCCGGCACCATCCGCTGGACGAGCGACAGCAACGGCTACGCGATGGTGGTGTCGGTGCCGCTGCCCTTCGTCGGCCCCTTCACATACGAAAGCGAGGGCCGCATCGACGCATTCGGCCTCGCCCCCGAGCGGTACATCGAAGCGCGGGGCCGCCGCGGCGACGACGTGACGATGTTCGATCGCCAGGCCCGGCGGATTGCCTTCACGCGCACACCGGCCACGCTTGCCCTGCCTGACGGCGCGCAGGACCGCTTCAGCGTCGTGATGCAGTTGGCAAGCCTTGTGCGCGGCGACCCGGGCGCTTATGCGCCGGGCGTCACGCGCAATTTTTATGTCGCCGATAACGACAGCGGCGAAGTCTGGCCGATGGAGACGATGGGCGACGAAACCGTGCGCACGCGGGCCGGATTCATCGAGGCGCGGCACTTCACACGCTTGCCGCGCCACGCGGGCGACGCCCGGCATCTCGATGTCTGGCTTGCGCCAGCGCTTGGCTGGCTACCGGTGCGTATCATGCAGACGGAGCCGAACGGTACGCAGATCGAGCTCGTCTGGCGCGCCGCGCTTGCCCCTCCGGGCGCGGAAAATGCGCAATCTCCGACGACAACCACAGATCCATCCGACAGCGCCGCCGCGCCCTTGCCGCCGCGCGAGCAGCCCTAAATCGCACGGATTGTGCCGCCGTTGTGTCAAAAAGCAGCCAAACGTGTCGGGGCGCACGGTGAAATCGGATGTTTTGCCTCTCTGCTCGAACGTTTGGCATGCTCGGGGTCTACCTTTCAGGTCCGCGGCGCGGGTGGGTTTCAGCTCGAAGGTTTGTCTCTTTATTCATTCAGATGGACGTTTTAAGCGTCGTTTAAGACCCACCCCTTGAAATTCTATGCATACGCTCCACCTTCAGGGCGGAAAACGGTTAAGAGCCAATCGGAATAAGGAGTGTCGCCATGCAAATGATCTACAACAGCGCCAACTATTGCGTCGTGGAGTTCGCGCCTCAGGCCGGCCATCTCGCGATGAACGCTGGCGGCTACGAAATCGTAGACAAGAACGCGCAGCGCGAAATCTTCATCGATGGCGCGATGGCGGCACGCTTTCGCGAACATGTTCGCAAGCTGATCGAAGGAGAACCGAGCCTTGATGAAGTCGACGAGTTCCTCGGCCAATTCGACATCTTGATGAATCAGCCCGTCGTCCTTCACTAAGCCAGCGGGCCGCCGCGGCACCGCCCCCCAACCCCGAAGCCTCGTCGGCAAAGGCCGACGGGGCTTTTATTTTTTCGGCATCGCCGCCACGGGCTGCCAGGGGCGGGGGCCGTCGGCAACCGCTACAATGTCGGACTTCCCACAGTATCGAACGCGTCAAGCGCCGTTTGCCATGACTTCGTCTGCCGCCCTTTCCGCCGCCTTGCCACCCGCTTCGGCCGCCTCCACCGCAGCGGCCACGCCCTACACGCGCGGCGCCGCGATGCCCGCGCTACTGGCATCGCGCATTCTGATTCTGGACGGCGCGATGGGCACGATGATCCAGCGCTATAAGCTCGACGAAGCGAGCTATCGCGGCGAACGGTTCAAGGACTATCCGCGCGACATAAAGGGCAACAACGAGCTGCTTTCGCTTACGCAGCCGCAGATCATCGGCGAGATTCACGAGCAGTATCTGGCCGCCGGCGCCGACATCATCGAAACCAATACGTTCGGCGCGACGGCCGTGGCTCAAGCCGACTACGGCATGGAAGCGCTCGCCCGCGAGATGAACATCACGTCGGCGAAGCTCGCACGCGCCGCATGCGATAAACACTCGACGCCCGAGAAGCCCCGCTTCGTGGCCGGCGCGATCGGCCCCACCCCGAAGACGGCAAGCATTTCCCCGGACGTGAACGATCCGGGTGCGCGCAACGTGACATTCGACGAACTTCGTGCCGCGTACTACGAACAGGCACAAGCACTGCTGGAAGGCGGTTGCGACCTTTTCCTCGTCGAAACGATCTTCGACACGCTCAATGCCAAGGCGGCCCTGTTCGCGCTCGACGAGCTTTTCGAAAACACCGGCGAGCGGCTGCCGATCATGATCTCGGGCACCGTCACCGACGCCTCGGGCCGCATTTTGTCGGGGCAGACCGTCGAAGCGTTCTGGAACTCGCTGCGCCACGCAAAACCTCTCACGTTCGGCCTGAACTGCGCGCTTGGCGCCGCCCTGATGCGGCCGTACATCGCCGAGCTTGCGAAGATTTGTGACACCTACGTGTCGTGCTACCCGAATGCGGGACTGCCGAATCCGATGAGCGAAACGGGCTTCGACGAAACCCCCACGGACACTTCAGGACTCCTGAAGGAATTCGCGCAGGCCGGGCTCGTGAACATCGCAGGCGGCTGCTGCGGCACGACTCCCGAGCATATTGCGGCAATCACGCGCGCGCTCGCCGAGGTCAAGCCGCGACGCTGGCCGGGCCAGTACAAAGATCAGGCGTGAGCGGGCCCGCAGAACCGAGCGCCCCCGCTTGATCCCCTGTCCGCCCATGATGAGCCGCCGGATGTCCGGCGCCAACGAACCGAACTTCCATCCGCATTCGCCATGACCGAACACATGCTGCGCCTTGCCGGCCTCGAGCCGTTCAATGTCACGTCCGAAACGCTTTTCATCAACGTCGGCGAACGCACGAACGTCACCGGTTCGAAGGCGTTCGCACGCATGGTCCTGAACGGCCAGTTCGACGAAGCGCTCGTCGTCGCGCGCCAGCAGGTCGAAAACGGCGCGCAGGTCATCGACGTAAACATGGACGAGGCGATGCTCGACTCGAAAGCGGCGATGGTGCGCTTTATGAACCTCATCGCCTCGGAGCCCGACATCGCGCGCGTGCCGATCATGATCGACTCCTCGAAGTGGGAAGTCATCGAAGCCGGCCTCAAATGCGTGCAGGGCAAGGCGATCGTCAACTCGATCTCGCTCAAGGAAGGCGAGGACGCGTTTCGTTATCACGCACGCCTCATTCGCCGCTACGGCGCGGCCGCCGTCGTCATGGCATTTGACGAATCGGGTCAGGCCGACACGTTCACGCGAAAGACCGAAATCTGCCGGCGCTCGTACCGGATCCTCGTCGATGAAGTCGGGTTTCCGCCCGAGGACATCATCTTCGATCCGAACATCTTCGCCGTCGCAACCGGCATTGAGGAGCACAACAACTACGCGGTCGACTTCATTGAAGCCACGCGCTGGATCAAGCGGAACTTGCCGCACGCGAAGGTAAGCGGCGGCGTCTCGAACGTGTCGTTCTCCTTTCGCGGCAACGACCCCGTGCGCGAGGCGATCCATACGGTGTTCCTTTATCACGCGATTCAGGCCGGCATGGATATGGGCATCGTCAACGCCGGTCAGCTCGGCGTCTATGCCGAGCTCGATCCCGAGTTGCGCGAGCGCGTCGAGGACGTGATTCTCAACCGCCGCCCCGATGGGACGGACCGTCTCCTCGAAGTCGCCGACAAGTTCAAGACCGGCGCGGCCAAGCGGGAAGAGAACCTCGAATGGCGCAATCAGCCCGTCGAGGCGCGTCTCGCGCATGCGCTCGTGCAGGGCGTCACGACTTTCATCGTCGAGGACACCGAGGAAGCGCGCCAGAAAATCGCCGCGGCGGGCGGACGGCCCATCAACGTGATCGAGGGCCCGCTCATGGACGGCATGAACGTGGTCGGCGACCTCTTTGGGCAGGGCAAAATGTTCCTCCCGCAGGTCGTGAAATCGGCCCGTGTCATGAAGCAGGCCGTCGCGCATTTGATTCCGTTCATCGAGGAAGAGAAGAAGCGCCTCGCTGAAGCCGGCAGCGACGTGCGCGCGAAAGGCAAGATTGTCATCGCGACCGTCAAGGGCGATGTGCACGACATCGGCAAGAACATCGTCTCCGTCGTGCTCCAGTGCAATAACTTCGAAGTCGTCAACATGGGCGTGATGGTCCCATGCAACGAAATTCTCGCGAAGGCGAAGGCAGAGGGTGCGGACATCGTGGGCCTGTCGGGCCTCATCACGCCGAGCCTCGAGGAGATGGCCTACGTCGCCGCGGAGATGCAGCGCGACGATTACTTCCGCGTCAAGAAGACCCCGTTGCTCATCGGCGGCGCGACGACATCGCGGGTGCATACGGCCGTGAAGATCGCGCCGCACTACGAAGGCCCGGTCGTCTACGTGCCGGACGCCTCGCGCTCGGTATCGGTCGCCTCCAGCCTCCTTTCCGACGAAGGAGCCGCGAAATACGTCGATGACCTCAAAGCCGAGTACGAGCGCATTCGCCTGCAGCACGCGAACAGGAAAGCGCAGCCGATGGTCACGCTCGAGGCGGCACGCGCGAACAAGGCGAAGACCGATTGGGCGGCCTGCGCGCCCGTCAAGCCGAGGTTCCTCGGGCGGCGCGTCTTCAAGAATTACGATTTGAACGAGCTGGCCCGCTACATCGATTGGGGGCCGTTCTTCCAGACCTGGGACCTCGCCGGCCCCTATCCCGCGATCCTCAACGACGAAATCGTTGGCGAATCGGCGCGACGCGTGTTCTCGGACGGCAAGGCAATGCTCGCCAGGCTGATTCAGGGCCGATGGCTCACGGCCAATGGCACGATTGCGCTTTTGCCGGCGAACACCGTCGGCGACGATGACATCGAGATCTACACCGACGAATCGCGCTCCGAGGTGGCCCTCACCTGGCGCAATCTGCGGCAGCAAAGCGTGCGTCCCGTCGTGGACGGTGTCATGCGACCGAACCGGTCGCTTGCCGATTTCATCGCCCCGAAGGAATCCGGCGTGGCCGATTACATCGGGCTTTTTGCCGTGACGACAGGCCTTGGCGTTGACGCGAAGGAGAAGCAGTTTCTCGCCGACCACGACGATTACAGCGCGATCATGCTCAAAGCGCTCGCCGATCGCTTCGCCGAAGCGTTCGCCGAGGCGATGCATACGCGCGTGCGCCGTGAACTGTGGGGCTATGCGCCCGACGAATCGCTCGACAACGAAGCACTCATCGCAGAGCGCTACGTCGGCATCCGTCCGGCACCCGGCTATCCGGCCTGCCCCGATCACCTTGTGAAGCGCGACCTTTTCTCGGTGTTGAAGGCCGATGAAATCGGCATGAGCGTAACGGACTCGCTCGCGATGCTGCCGGCCGCGAGCGTCTCGGGCTTCTACCTCGCGCATCCGGACAGCCGCTACTTCTCGGTCGGCAAAATCGCCCGCGATCAGCTCGAGGACTATGCGCGCCGCATGGGGCTATCGACGGTCGACGCCGAGCGCGCACTCGCGCCGCAGCTCTGAGCGTATCTGGCGCCACGCTGCCCGCTCGCGGGCGGCCTTTAGCCGCGCAGCGGCAAAGGCTCTTCAATGATGCGCGTCAAACGCCCCAGAGCACGTCCGTGTTGTCCCGCTTGGCAGCGCGCAGCATATCCAGGAACGGATAGGCGCGCTGGGCGAGGCCGATCGGCAACTCATGCGGCTCGTAGCCGACTTCGCCTTCATGGAAGTGACCATCGTGCTCCGCGGCCTCTTTCCTATCGAAGACGATCGCCGCCTCGAGCTTCGCGATGGCCGCATCGAGCTCATCATGCATGATGACGCCGCGCTGGCCGAGCTGCTTGCCGACGATACCGACGAGATACTGGGCCAGATTCTCGAGCATCACGACGTTCGGTGCCGAGCGGCATTTGAAAGTG
>JAXDQB010000538.1:0-6150 GCA_034668065.1 Paraburkholderia sp. | reverse complement strand
GTGTAGAGCTTTTCTGGCAGACCGTGATAGACGGTGGCCAGCCATTTTGCCTGCGGCAGCGGCTGACGCTGCACATTGGAGATCGAAATCACAGGCGCGGTTCTGAACGTATCGAACACCGGCTGCTGCTCGGGTAGATCGAGCCGCCCATGCAAGGTGGTGACGAACGGTGTGTCCTGACGGTTGAACAGGGAGAACGAGTAGTAGTCCATATGGAAGTGCAGCACGTCGAACTCCTCGGCGCGGCGCCGCACGAGTTCCATCAGCAGCATGTGCGGCGCAACCCGGTCGCGGATTGCGGGATCGAGACGCAGCGCGCGCGGCCACACGGCTTCGAGCTTGGCGGACGTCTTCGAGTCGCCGCTTGCGAACAAGCTGACGTCGTGCCCAAGTTCGACGAGCGCCTCGGTGATGTACGACACGACGCGTTCGGTGCCGCCATACAGCTTCGGCGGCACCGATTCCGTCAGCGGTGCGATCTGCGCAATCTTCATTCGGAGTGCTCCATGCACACGAAGGACGGTTTGCCGAAAGGCAAACACCCGCATGCGGCGCGCCCGGCTGCCAGCGCGGCTCCGGTCACACAAGACCCGCCGTTGACGCTCGACGCACGCTACACACCATTATTCCGTGCCGCGCTTGAAAGGAAACAAGCCATTTTCACTTATTCCCCGCTGTTACAGTCGGGAAACATTCCATGCCGCCCCTTCGCCCCCCTCAGTCGCTTTCTCTGCACGCAAAGGACTTGCCGAGGCCGAGCGCGACGACGGTGCTGGCATTGTAGTCGCCCGCCTTCGGGTTCTGGGCGATGTACTTGCGAACGGCATCGACAAGCGACTGCGATTTGGTTTTCGGCGGCAGGCAGAAATACTGACCGACCCGCGGCCCCGTCGTACCGCCAATTGCGTCGATCGTGTTGTAGACGCCGTCGGCAGCACCCTGAACGTAGGCCTTGCACTCATTGCGTGAAACGACGTCCGTCCGAGCACATAGTTCATTGAGCTGCGCCCCGGTAAACGCGTGCGCCGCAAACGGCGTTGCCAGCGCACCAAGGCATATCAAAGCCCGCAACATGTTTGTCCTTTTCTCCGAGCGATGAAACGTTCTGCACCCGTGCCCGCCCGAGCTACTCTGTGCCGGCGGTAAGGGATGCGATGAAGGCGCGGCGGCGGCCGCGCCGAAAGCGCTCATTTTGCACTGTTTTGCCCTGACGCAGGCGCCGCGCCCGAGGCCGCCTGCTCGCGTGCGAACATCGCTTCCAGTCCTTTCGTCGCGTCCTTGGCCCGATAGTGCTTCGCGAAATCGAGTGCGGTCATGCCGATCTGGTTCTTGACCCGCGGATCGGCCCCCGCGTCGAGCAGAACCTTCATCGTCGTGATGTGGTCGCCGCGCGCCGCCATCATCAGCGGCGTGGTGCCGTTCGGCGAGGCGGCGTCGATGTAGGCCGAATGGTCGACCAGCAACTGCACGATATCGTCGTGGCCGTTCGCGGCGGCATAGTGCAACGGCGCCCACCCCTTCTTGTTGACTTCCGCCCCCTTGCCGATGAGCAGCTTGACGAGATTGGTGTCGCCGTTAAGCGCCGCGAGCATCATCGCGTTTTCGTCGTGGCTGTCGGCCTTCTCGATATCGGTGTTCGGATTGTCGGCCAGCAGCTTCGCAACGTTGTCAGACTTCTCGCGCGCGGCGAGCACGATGAGCGGCGTGCCTCTTTCGTCGGTCATGTTTGGGTCCATGCCCCGCTTGAGCAGCTTGGCAACGCTCGAGACATCGTCGAATTTAACCGCCTTGACCATCGTGTCCGCGTCCGTTGCGTGCGCTTGAGACATCGTGAGCGCGACGATCGAGCCTACGCATGCCATCAGCAGGCGTCGCAGGCCGCGCGTCGGCCTGTGTCGTTGCGAAGTCTGAGACCATGCGCCTTGGCGCATTACCGACGTGAGCGTGTTCATCTGCACTATCGTTTTCCTTTCCGTTTCATGACAACGGGTGTTGGTAGTGGGTGGGTCAACTCGCACGCGGCGCGGCTGCGGCGAACAGCCGGAAAAAATTCCGCGTTGTCGCCGCGGCAAGTTCCGTCTCGGGCATCGCGCGTTCATTCGCGATGAAGCGTCCGACATAGCTGACGTACGCAGGTTCATTGGATTTGCCCCGAAACGGCACCGGCGCGAGGAAAGGCGAATCGGTCTCGATCAAAAGCCGGTCGAGCGGCACGCGGCGCGCGACAT
This sequence comes from Paraburkholderia sp., assembly GCA_034668065.1. GTDB lineage: Bacteria > Pseudomonadota > Gammaproteobacteria > Burkholderiales > Burkholderiaceae > Trinickia. The sequence goes on along the minus strand of JAXDQB010000538.1, from coordinate 3,922 downwards.
CCTGGATGTCGGCCGCGCTCTTGAACGTGACGATGCCCGACAGCGAGATGTGGAAATTCTGCGCGAGCGCGCGCTCGGCGACAGGCCAAGGCTCGGTGAAACAGTGCATCACGCCGCCGGGCTCGTCGGCGCGCTCCTCGGCCATGATCCGCAAGGTGTCGTCCGCCGATGCGCGGGTATGGATGATCAGGGGTTTCTTTGCTGTCCGGGCCGCGCGAATATGCGTGCGAAAACGTTCGCGCTGCCATTCCATGTCGGCTATGGAGCGGCCTTCGAGGCGGTAATAGTCCAAACCCGTCTCGCCAATGGCGACGACCTTCGGGTGAGCAGCCAGCTCGACGAGCTCGGCGATGCTCGGCTCGCGTGCATCCTCGTGATCGGGATGCACGCCGACCGATGCGAAGACGTTCTCATGCGCCGAGGCAATTTCCAGCACCGAGGGCAGCGTCTCCAGATCGACGCTTACGCACAGCGCGTGCGTCACATCGTGCGCGCGCATGTTCTCGAGCACTTGCGGCAAGCGATCGGCGAGACCTTCGAAATTGATGTGGCAGTGGGAATCGACAAACATCGTGCGTTGTTCCTTGCGTTGTTCTTTTGAGGCGATAAACCTTTGCAGACGCCGTGGGACGTGACGCGACCGCCCACGCGCGTCAGGATGCCGGGGTGTTGCCCACGCGCTTACCGAGGATGACGAGATCCTGCTCGACGCCGTCGAGCACGGCGACTCGCGGCAGCCGGCCCCACTCTCCAAAGCCGGCGCGCGTGAAAAGCGCGACGCTTGGCTCGTTATGGCCGAAGATGAAGCCGAGCAGCGTATCGACGCCAAGACGCGGCGCCGTTTCGATCGCCGCCGCAAGCATCTGCGTACCGAGCCCCAGGCCACGTGCGCTTTCATGCAGATAGATGCTGACCTCGGCCGTGCGGGCGTAAGCCGGACGCCCATAGAAGTCCGAAAAGCTGAGCCACGCGATCACGCGCTTGCAGCCAACCGCGCAGTCCTGTCCACCCGCCACGCTATCTTGCTTCTCGATGACCCAAAGCGGGCGCGCCAGCGGCCCGTGCGCATGAAACCAGGCGAGGCGGCTTTCGACGCTGACCGGTTCGAGATCCGCCGTGACCTGGCGCGAGGCGATCGTCGAATTGTAAATGGCGACGATGGCCGGCAAGTCATCGAGCGCGGCGTCGCGATAATTCAGCGTCATGGGCAGCATCTCATTATTTGGCCTGGGGCGTCAGACGAACAGATCCCGATAGCCGATGAACAGCGCCTCGAACACCAGGCGCGCGTTAAGCGGGTGATTCTCGACCGCGCGCTCGCGCGTGACCGTGCGCAAGTACCGCGCAAAGGCATTCGCGTCGATGCATGCGGCGCAGCGAGCCAGTTCGTGTGCGGCGCCCGGGAAATAGCGTGGCCGTTGGGCAGTGCGCTGGGCCAGCAGATCGTAGAGCCAACGCTGCAGCCAGCCGAGCACGATCGGCACCGGCAACTTCTGCAGCGCTTCGCCGCAGGCGAACGCATCGCAATCCCGGCCAGCTGCGAGCTGTTTGAGCGTGAACTCGCGCAGCGCGCGGTTCTCGTCGGTAGCAAGCGCGAGCGCCGCCAGCGGCGCACCACCGGCCTGGGCCAGCCAAGCCGCGGCGTCGGCAACGCCCTGGTCGGCGATCCATTGGCTCGCCCGCTCCGACGCGGGCGTGGGCATCGGCCACTGACGGCAGCGGCTGATAATCGTCGGCAGCAGCCGGTCGATGCGTGCCGACACCAGGATGAACACGACCCCGGCCGGCGGCTCCTCGAGCGTTTTCAGTAGAGCGTTCGCGGCGGCGGCGTTCAGCGCCTCGGCCGGATAAACGAGCACGACGCGCGCGCCGCCGCGATGCGAGCCGACGCCGCAGAAGTCCAGCAATGCGCGCACCTGTTCGATCTTGATTTCCTTGCTCAGCGTGCGGGACTTCTTGCCGTCTTCGCCGTCACTCTTCTCTTCCGTCGGCTGGGCGCTTGCGACGCCGACCTCCGCTGAAAGGGCCTCGGGCGCAATCGCGCGATAGTCGGGATGATTGCCGTGGGCAAACCAGTTGCAGGCGACGCACGCGCCGCACGGTTCACCGTTCTCGGCAGGCGCTTCGCAAAGGAGCCCTCGCGCCAGGTGTTGAGCAAAATGCAGTTTGCCGATGCCGGCCTGCCCATGCAGCAGCAGCGCATGCGGCCACTGCGGGCGCAGCCGCTGCAGGCGATTCCAATCATCGAGCTGCCAGGGGTAGATCATCGTCGGGTCTTCGGGTCTTCGGGTCTTCGGGTCTTCGGGTCTTCGGGTCTTCGGGTCTTCAATCAGGCGTTGCTTTTATCGAGGAGAGACGCGCTCAAAGTGAGGCGATGACCTCACCGAGCGTGTTGCGAATGCGCTCGATACTTTGCGTTGCATCGAGCGTGGCGAACCGGTACGGCGCCTCGTCCGCCCGCCGCAGATACTCGGCGCGGGTGCGCTCGAAAAACACGTCCGCCTCGCTCTCGAACTTGTCCGGCGTACGAACGGCCGCGCGCCGCTTGCTCGCCGTTTGGGGAGGGACGTCGAACAGTACCGTCAGATCCGGCTGAAATCCGCCCTGCACCCAGCGCTCGAGCGTCTCGAGCTTATCGCGCGGCAAACCGCGGCCGCCGCCCTGATAAGCGAATGTTGCATCGGTGAAGCGGTCGCAGAGCACCCAGTCGCCGCGGGCCAGCGCAGGCTCGATAACCTGCGCCAGGTGCTCGCGCCGGGCGGCAAACATAAGCAGCGCCTCGGTCTCGAGATCCATGCGGCGATGCAGCAGCAACTCGCGCAAGGCCTCGCCGAGCGGCGTGCCGCCTGGCTCGCGGGTGACGACGACAGCCTGTCCGGTCCGCTGCAGCTTTTCCTCGAGACGTTCGCGAAACCACGCGAGATGCGTCGTCTTGCCCGCCCCGTCGATGCCTTCGAAGGTAATGAATTTGCCGCGCGCCATTATTGCTGTCCTCGAATGTATCTGTCGACGGCCTTGTTGTGGTCGCCGAGCGTATCGGAAAAGATGCTGCTGCCGTCGCCGCGCGAGACGAAATAGAGCGCGCTCGTCGACGCGGGCCTCATCGCCGCCTCCAGCGATGCTGCGCCGGGTAGCGCGATCGGCGTCGGCGGCAGGCCGCGACGCGTATACGTGTTGTAGGGCGTATCCGTCTGCAGATCGCGCTTGCGCAGGCGGCCGGAATAGTCGTCGCCCATCCCGTAAATCACGGCGGGGTCGGTCTGCAGAGGCATGCCGAGCCGCAGCCGGTTCGCAAAAACGGCCGCGACGAGGGCACGATCGGACGCCTTGCCGGTCTCTTTCTCGATCAGTGACGCCATCGTCAATGCCTCGTAGGGCGTTTCGTATGGCAGGCCCGGCGCACGCTGCGACCAGGCCCTGTCGAGCTGCTGCTGCATCAGGCGATAGGCTCGGCGGTAGACTTCAAGATCGCTTGCCCCCTTGTCGAACAAGTAGGTGTCGGGGAAGAAAAGGCCCTCGGCGTTCGTGAGGGACGCGGTCTTGGACGCACTGGACGCCATGGACGCGCCGATCGCTGCGAGCAACTGCGCGTCGGACATGCCTGCGGTGTCGTGCTTGAGCGATGGATCGGCATCGAGTTCGGCCCGCATGCGCTTGAGCGTCCAGCCTTCGAGAATCGTTACGACGTCCTCGTTGGTGTCGCCGAGCGCGAGCTTTTGCAAAACTTCGTAGGGTGTGATGCCGCTCTTGAACTCATAGTTGCCCGACTTGAGCCGGCTTTGCAGCCCAAGGGCGCGCGTCATCAGCACAAACGGTTCGCGCGAGACGGGCACCCCGCCGCCAATCAGCTGCTGGGTGACGCTGCGCACGCTGCTGCGCGGCTTGATCGTCACGTCCACGACCGGTGCCGACAACGCGATCG
>JAXDQB010000537.1:0-2659 GCA_034668065.1 Paraburkholderia sp. | reverse complement strand
GAATGGAATTCCGGACGCGATGAAGGCGCTTATGGCGGCGGAAACCTCGGCTACCAGATGCGATACAAGGAAGGGTACTTTCCGGTGCCGCCCCACGACACCTTGCAGGAAATCCGCTCGGAGATCGTGCTGACGCTGCAGCGGATCGGCGTGCAGATCGAGGTTCATCATCACGAAGTCGCGACGGGCGGCCAGAACGAAATCGACATGCGCTTCGCGACGCTCACGCGCATGGCCGACAACGTGATGCTCTACAAATACATCTGCAAGAACGTCGCGCGGCGGCACGGCAAGGTCGCGACATTCATGCCGAAGCCGCTCTTCGCCGACAATGCGAGCGGAATGCATTGCCATCAGAGCCTTTGGCAGGACGAGCGCAACCTCTTTTACGACGAGGGAGGCTGGGCGCTTACGTCCGACATGTGCCGTTGGTACATTGGCGGGCTGCTTCACCATGCGGGCGCATTGATGGCCTTTTGCGCGCCGACGACGAATTCATACAAACGCCTCGTACCCGGCTATGAAGCGCCCGTGAATCTTGCGATGTCTCAGCGCAACCGATCGGCGGCCGCGCGCATTCCCATGTATTCGGATTCGCCCAGCGCGCGGCGGGTGGAGTTCCGTTGCCCGGATCCGTCGGCAAATGCGTACCTCGCTTTCGCGGCAATGCTTATGGCGGGGCTGGACGGGATCGAAAGGAAGCTTGATCCCGGTGCGCCGCTTGACTGCAATATCTACGAGCTTCCTTCAGAGGATGCGGCGCGCGTGCGTCAGGTACCGGGCTCACTCGATGCCTCGCTAGCGGAACTCGAAGACGATCACGCGTTTCTCTGCAAGGGCGAGGTGTTTACCGACGACGTCATCGAGACGTGGATCGACTTCAAGCGCACGCGCGAAATCGACGCCGTCAAATTGCGGCCCCATCCGTGGGAGTTTCATCTTTATTTCGACGTTTGATTTTCGGTCTCGCGTCAGCGAAACCGAAACCGAGCGTTATGCGAGCGGGTGCAAATCCTGAAGCAACGTGGGCACCAGTTCCGATACGGTCGGATGGATGTGCATTGCGCGGCTAATCGTGGTGTAGGGCGCTTTGGCATACATCACGTCGAGCAGCGAGTGAACGACTTCATCGCCCGTTACGCCGAGGATCGAGACACCTAGGATCGCGTGTGTATCCGCGTCGACGATCACCTTCATAAATCCCTGGCTCTCGCCTTTCTCGAGGGCGCGCCCAACGCGTGTCATCGGGCGAGTTCCCACCAACAGCTTGCGCCCCGATTGCATCGCTTCGGCTTGCGTCATGCCGGCGCGGCCAAGCGGCGGGTCGATGAACATGGCGTACGCCGTGATGCGGTCGGACACCTTGCGTGAATCGTTCTCGAGGAGGTTGGCCGCGACGATCTCATAGTCGTTGTACGACGTGTGAGTGAATGCGCCGCGGCCGTTACAGTCGCCCAGCGCCCAGATGCCGGGGACATTGGTGCGCAGTTGCTCGTCCACTTTGATGTAGCCACGCTTGTCTTTCTCGATGCCGGCCTTCTCCAATCCAAGATCGTCGGTGTTCGGCACGCGCCCGACGGCGAGCAGCAGGTGCGAGCCGGCTACTTCACGGTTTCCTCCGGCGCAATCCAGGCCGACAACCACATTGTGTGCGTCGCGTCGCGCACTTAGGCAATTGGCGTCGAGTTGAATGTCGATTCCCTCGTTCTCCAGAATTTCCCGCACTGCCTGCGACACGTCCTCGTCCTCACGCGCGATCAAGCGCGGGCCTTTCTCCACGATCGTGACGCGGGACCCAAAGCGCCGGTACATCTGGCCGAATTCGAGACCGACGTAGCTGCCGCCCACGACGATCAAGTGCTCCGGCAGGAAGTCCACATCCATCATGCTCGAGTTGGTGAGGTAGGGCACCTGATCGAGGCCGGGCATGGGCGGAATCTGTGCCCGTCCGCCGACGTTGATGAATATTCGGTCCGCTTCTAGCAGTTCGCCCTCGATGCGCACAGCACGTGCGCTCTCGAAGCGGGCATGGCCGCGGTAGACCGTGCCGTTCGCGAGGCCGCGCACCCCCTCTTCCACACCTCGACTGGAGCGGCCCGAAATCTGGTCCTTGCGAGCTTTCACCTGTTTCATGTCGACGGCAACGGGCCCCTCTATCGCCACGCCGTATTCGCGGGAGCGGCGAGCCAGGTGAGCCGCATAGGCGCTGGCGATGAGTGTCTTGGTGGGTATGCAGCCGGTGTTCACGCAAGTGCCGCCGAACCGCGCGCGCTCGATAATGGCTACTTTCATGCCCGCGCCGGACAGCCGGGAGGCGAGCGCCGGGCCGGACTGTCCGGTGCCGATGATGAGTGCGTCAAAGTGTTGAGTCATTTTTGGCCTCTCCCTGACTGCTGCATCAAATGCACGCTGGGCGACGCATTCTTCATGCCATTGAAAGGAACTAGCGCGACCTGCTGTCTGAATAGAGTAGACCTCTTGTAAGAGCAAACGATGCGCCGCGAAACCGTGGACAATGTGATCAGGGTGTCGTCTCTAAGATGACCCGTACTTTTCCTGCGCCACATTCGGTCAAATCGATCAATGAACTGAAGGAACGCATTCTTAAGGGCATTGAGGAATTCGGTGCCTCGCCGTTGTCTTCCGCTGGAACTAGGTC